>CAZKSK010000052.1:0-11827 GCA_964555225.1 uncultured Bacteroides sp. | reverse complement strand
TAACAGATAGAATATGCACCGATAATTAATATGGTATCGACAGTAAGTGCAACAACAGAACCTATACTGAATGCGACATTACGGAACCGAATTAAAATATAAATGAAGATCGCTATTAATGCCAGAATGACGGAAATAATAGCTCCTCGTGTTATATCTTCAGCAATACTTGGTCCAACTTTTTGTGAACTGATAATTGAACCGCCGGCACGATTATCACGATCGATGAAACGTTGATAAGTAACTGTTTTATCCAATAAATGGGCATCATATAGTGATTGGTATAGAAAATTTTCGATTTCCTCATCTACATTGGTCCCTGTTTCTTTAATACGATAGTTAGTAGAAACTCGAATAGTCTTGTGGTCTGTACCTAAAGCTATGGCACTAACGTAATCATCACCTATTTTTTTCTTCAATAAGTCACGAACAGTTTCTGGTTCTACTTTTTGTTCAAACTGAACAACAAAGTTACGACCTCCCGTAAAGTCGATACTTTGACTTAGACCTCTGATTGCTAAAGAAGCCAAACCTATTATAATAGCAATACCGAAGATTGTAAAGGATCTTTTGTACATGGCCATGAATTTGTAATAGGTATTAGCTAAGAAATTCTTGGAAATTTTGGTGACAAAGGTCAAGTTTAGCCATTTGCCTTTATTCATATAGTGCTCAAATACCAGACGAGTGATATATACAGCAGTAAAAAAGTTACAAATAATGCCGATAATCAAGGTTGTAGCAAAACCTCTAATAGGTCCTGTACCGAAGTAGAATAAGATTATACCTGTAATGATAGATGTCAAGTTAGAATCAAAGATAGCAGAAAATGCATTTGCATATCCTGCAGATAAAGCCGATTTAATAGCTTTGCCAGCTTTCAATTCTTCTTTGGTACGTTCATAAATTAACACATTGGCATCGACGGCCATACCTAGAGATAATACCATACCGGCTATACCGGACATTGTCAAGGCTGCTTGAAAAGATGTTAGAATACCTAGTGTAAAGAAAAGGTTAAGTATTAAAGCTCCATTGGCAATCATACCAGGGATTATACCATATAGCAGACACATATAAAACATCAATAGGATAAATGCTACAATGAAAGACATTATGCCTTGATTGATAGATTCTTGTCCTAAAGACGGGCCTACAGTATCTTCTTGAACAATACGCGCCGGAGCAGGCATCTTTCCGGATTTTAATACGTTTGCTAAATCTTTTGTGTCTTCAGGTGTGAAATTTCCTGTTATTTGTGAATTACCTCCGCTAATTTCACTGTTCACGTTTGGAGCACTGTATACATAACCGTCTAACACAATAGCAATTGCTTTACCGATGTTTTGTTTGGTTAATTGAGCCCAACGGCGGGAGCCGTCAGTATTCATTGACATGGAGACACTGGGTTTGCCAAATTGGTCGAATTCATCTTTTGCATCAGTAATAACGTCACCTTCCAATGGAGCTCGTCCGTTACGTTCTGTTATTTTAATAGCATATAATTCAAAAGTTTCAGCTTTTTTATCAAAATCAGCAGCCTTTACACCCCATTTTAGGCTTAAATCTTTAGGTAATGTGTTTTTTGCAATATCAGATTTAAGTATTTTGTTTACTTCGGCAGTATCTCTATAGTTGGCGTAACCAACGACGCAACCATAACCATTGGTAGTTTGAAGGACGGAAAGCAAAGGATGTTCTTTTTTCATTTCTGCAATAGCTGCTTTTTGTTCGCCATTTGCATTTTTATTTCCACCTTTCAAAATTGCTTTCAAACTATCTGCACTACTCTTTTCTATTTTAGATTGAGCAACAGCTTTAGTACTGTCTTTAGGTGCAGTAGCAGTAGAATCGGTTGCTGTTTCTCCATCTCGAAGTTTATTATCAAGAGAAGTTAAAAACGGAACGATATCTTTACCATCGTAAGTCTCCCAAAATTCCAAATTGGCAGAACCTTGTAATAACTTACTAACACGGTTCGGTTCTTTAATACCAGGTAGTTCAATCATAATACGTCCCATTTTCCCTTCCAAAGCTTGTATGTTTGGTTGTGCGACACCAAAACGGTCTATACGGGTACGTAATACATTGTATGAATTGTCTACAGCCGCTTTCACTTCTTCGCGAAGAACTTTTTCAACCTCACTATCTGAACTTCGAGTTGTCACTTTGTCTTTCAATTGTTGAGTCGCAAAGATTTCGGATAATCTTCCGTTAGGAGCTAACTTTTTATATTCATTTGCAAATAATGTAATGAAATCTGTTTGGCTTGTTACAGATTTTTGGGATGCAATATCAACAGCTTTGTTGAATGCAGGGTCAGACTTATGATCCGCCAATGCTTTTACTACATCAGGAACGGAAACTTCCAAAATGACGTTCATACCACCCTTTAAATCCAAACCTAAACCGATCTCCATCTCACGGCATTGTTTAAATGTATAACTGCCTAACCATACTTTCTCATTCATGATAGAGTCAATATATGCCTGTTCTTTCTCAGGTCCCATAGCGGCTGCCTTTTTCATTTGGTAGCGAGTCACAAATGAGAACGATAGATAGAATATGCACACGCAGGTTAGCAATACTGCCAATACTTTTACAAATCCTTTGTTTTGCATTTTTCTTTAGTTATTTATTATTGTTATTTATTTCAAATCTTGTTACAAGCGTGCAAATATAGCTTTTTTTTCACATTCTAACAGCAAGAAAGGCAATAATTTAAGATTTTATGATTTAAAAACGTTGCTTTTCGTGAAATAAAAGGTTTTTATTTTTCTTTTTCATGTATAAAGCACCAAATAGGATAATGATCGGAATTTTTTATTTTATTATCAATAGTACAAAGATAAGATTGGAGATTCTTGCTGATTAAAATATTATCTATTCGAAAATAGAATCTGTTTTGATGATATGAAATGCCCATTCCGTTACCGGATTCCGTAAATGCATCGACTAGTCCCTTTTCTAAAATTTGGTGTGTATAAGAAAGTGGACTGTCATTAAAATCTCCGCATACGATTAAAAATTGCGTTTTTCGATTTTTAATAATTTTTGAAATGGTAGTAGCTTGTACAGCTCTTATTTTGACAGCATCGGCTAATTTGTCAATAAGATATTTTGAATGATTTTTTATTTCTTTTTTTTCATATTCTGAGAAAAGATCCCTATACATCTTTTTATCTTTTACTGTTAATTTATTAGATTCTAAATGGTTATTAATAATCATGAGAGTATCATTATCTTTTTTTATTTTATAGATAATGCTTCCATTGGCTTTACTGGGATATTTTATTGGTATGGCTTCTAAAATAGGGTAGCGGGAATAACATCCGAGTCCGTTTTGTCCATTTGCTAGAGAGAAATGGTGCCTATATGGATATTTTGATAAAGCTTTGTCAATATCTTTTTTCTTTAATTGAGAACCTAGAATAAATTCTTGCAGACAGATAATATCAGCATCGCAATTTTGGAGGTAAATCAGAATCTTATTAGGAGATTTTTTTGTATTAGGTTTGTCTGCTTCGAAAGCCATTACGTTGTATGATAAAATTTTGAGACTTCCTTTTGGTGGATTTGGTCGGAAAAGATTGATTGGCATGTATTCATGGCATTGATGGTAGCATAACAATAAAGTTAAAAGAGTTAATAGAGCATATTTCCATCTAAAAGCAATCCAAAAGAAAAGAAATAAAATATTTCCAAAGAAAAATATAGGGAATGCCAATCCGGTATTTGTTAGATATGGATAATGTATCGGATTTAAATAAGGACAGAAAGAACAGATTATTAACAAAAGAGCCAATATTATATTTATTAATAATAAAATACTAGTAAAGACATTGCTTATAATTTTTGATTTCATGGTTTATCTTTTACTGGCATCGAATAATTCTTTCTTTTCTTCAGAAGAAAGGCTTCCATATCCAGATTGCTTGATTTTCTCCAATATTCGGTTAATTTGGGTTTCATGAGCTTTTTTTTGCGCATTAAAATCATAATCTTGTTGTTTTCCTCCATAGTGTATTTTCATTTTAGGTTTTTTATGGAACAACATTGAAGAATGTGAAGGAAAATCAAGGACTTTATTTATCCATTTAGTAATATCATGGCCTTTATTAAGTCCAAGTGTAAACCATATACCTGCAAGAATACCACCGAGATGTGCCAAATGTCCGCCGGAATTACTTGTTAGCATAAAAAGTAGATCAAATAGGACTGTAAAAAGGGCAATATATTTTAGACGAATAGGCCCTATAAATAGAATTTGGACTTGGTAATCAGGCTCTTTTATCGCTATTGCAGCCATAATGGCTAGAATTGAAGCTGATGCTCCAAGCAATACGGATTGGTGTAAAACCGGATTGAAATAGGGAAAGATATTAAGAGAAATTATATAAAGACATCCTCCACAAATTCCTCCCAATAAATATAATCCACGTAAATGTTTAGCAGAGAAAAATTGTAGAAATAATTTTCCAAACCAATATAGACACAACATATTAAAAAGTATATGCCAAATATCCGTATGCAGGAACATATACGAAATAATAGACCAAGGTTGTGTTAGCAGCCTGTCAATGTCGGCCGGTAATACAAAGTACTTTATAAAGTTTCCTTTTTCGATTTGGAAAAGAGTCAAAATTAAATTTAGGAGGAACAATATAATAAATACTCCTGAATTTATATATATTAGTTGAATTAATGTCGACCCCTTTTGATAGGTTTCTTTTATATTAGAAAATATTCGGTTCATGGTTTTTTCCTTTCTTTCTCCAATATAATATTAGAATTAGACCAAATAACATGCCACCCAAATGGGCGAAATGTGCAATACCGTCACCTCCTTCAAATCCTAATATCAACTCTAGGACTGCATATCCAATAACAAAATATTTGGCTTTAATTGGAACAGGTAGTGGAAATATAAATAATCTTTCATTGGGAAATAGCATACCGAATGCTAGTAAAATACCATAGATTGCACCTGAGGCGCCAACAGTAGTCATCATATTTAAGTATTGATCCATTGGAATAATACTTAATCCTGTATTTACGTCCGAATAATTGGAAAGAGAAAAAAAGTAATTGGCATATTGGACAACTTCTTGAGTTAATCCTGCTCCTAATCCACAAATAATATAAAAGAAAAGATAACGTTGACCGCCCCAAACTTGTTCCAGAATTCTACCAAACATCCAAACTGCAAACATATTGAAAAAAATGTGTTCAAAATTGGCATGCATAAACATGTAAGTGAAAAATTGGTATAATTTAAAATCCGAAGCTAAGAAAAAATGTAATCCTAAGAGATTTTCAAGATCGATTCCATAACGTGTTGCAACAAAAGTTGCAAGAAAAAAAATAGCATTAATAATGATTAAGTTTTTAGTTACGGGCGGAGTATTTAAATTCATAATAATTCATTTTAATTTATACGATGATGCAAAAATACAAATAAAATCCGTTTTTTTATGTGCAATAGGACCAATACTGATTTTTTTTGCACTTTTTGCATAATTTTTTTTTAAAAGTGTTTGATTAATAAATAATTCCTCATATATTTGTGACAAAATAGACTGTTAGTAAATCAAGAATTATTATTTATTTATAAACATATTAATTAATCTTTCGTATTATGAATAAGACAGAACTTATCAACGCTATTGCAGCCGGTGCTGAATTGAGCAAGGCTGAATCTAAGAAGGCACTTGATGCTTTTATCGCAACTGTATCCAAAGCATTAAAAGATGGTGATAAAGTAGCTTTAGTTGGTTTTGGTACATTCTCAGTTGCTGAGAGAGGCGCCAGAACAGGTATTAATCCTGCAACAAAACAGCCTATTACTATTCCTGCAAAAAAGGTCGCTAAATTTAAAGCAGGTGCTGAATTAGCCGATTCAATTAAGTAAGAGCTTTAATAGAAAAAGATAAAAAGGAGATGCATTTTTTAATGCATCTCTTTTTTTATGCTTATCTTTGTGCCCATAATAATATTTATGTAATATGAAGATTGAACAAAGAATAACAGAATCTATCTTGAATGGAATTAAAATCCTTTATGGGAATGAAATAGCTGTAACTCAAGTGCAGTTACAGAAAACCAAAAAAGAGTTCAATGGGCATCTGACTTTAGTAGTTTTTCCTTTTCTTAAGATTTCTCATAAATCACCGGAAAAAACAGCACAAGAAATTGGCGATTATCTTTTGAAGAACGAGCCTTCTATAGATGCTTTTAATGTTATTAAAGGTTTCCTTAATCTCACTGTTGCTTCTTCATATTGGATTGAATGGCTTAATAGTATTCATGCTGATGATAATTATGGCATAGTGTCTGCTAAGGAAGATGCTCCCTTGGTTATGATTGAATATTCTTCTCCTAATACGAATAAACCGCTTCATTTAGGACATGTAAGAAATAATTTGTTGGGGAATTCTTTAGCTAGAATAATTGCAGCTAATGGGAATAAAGTCATAAAAACAAATATTGTTAATGATCGAGGAATACATATTTGTAAGTCGATGTTGGCATGGTTAAAGTATGGAAATGGGGAGACTCCGGAGTCATCAGGAAAAAAAGGAGATCATTTAGTTGGTGATTATTATGTGGCTTTTGATCAACATTATAAAGCAGAAATAGGTGAGTTAATGAAAACGGGATTAAGCGAAGATGAGGCTAAAGTTCAATCTCCTTTAATTAAAGAAGCTCATGAAATGCTTGTTAAATGGGAAGCTAAAGATCCTGAAGTTCGTGCTTTATGGAAGAAGATGAATTCTTGGGTCTATGCAGGTTTTGATGAGACTTATAAAAAACTAGGTGTGACTTTTGATAAAATTTATTATGAATCTGATACGTATTTAGAAGGTAAAGAGAAAGTTGATGAAGGCTTGAAAAAAGGCTTGTTTTATAAAAAAGAAGATGGTTCTGTTTGGGCCGATCTTACTTCTGAAGGTCTTGACCAAAAATTATTACTTCGTTCAGATGGCACGTCTGTTTATATAACTCAAGATATAGGTACGGCGAAGATACGTTTTCAGGACTATCCTATCAATAAAATGATTTATGTAGTAGGGAATGAACAAAATTACCATTTTCAGGTCCTTTCCATTTTGTTGGATAAGTTAGGTTTTGAATGGGGAAAAAATTTGGTTCATTTTTCATATGGAATGGTTGAACTTCCAGAAGGTAAGATGAAAAGTCGTGAAGGAACTGTAGTCGATGCTGATGATTTAATAGAAGAAATGATTTGTCAAGCGAAAGAAGTTTCTGATGAAATGGGGAAATTGAAAAGTGTTAGTGAAGAAGAATCTGCTAATATTGCTCGAATGGTGGGTCTTGGTGCATTAAAATATTTTATTTTGAAAGTAGATGCACGTAAGAATATGACTTTTAATCCGAAAGAATCTATCGATTTTAATGGGAATACAGGTCCTTTCATTCAATATACTTATGCACGAATTTGTTCCATTCTTAGAAAGGCTGAAGAAGAAGGGATCGAGATTCCAAAATCTCTTCCTTTGAATATTGAATTAAATGATAAAGAGGATAGTTTAATTCAGAAACTTGCTGAATTTAATGAAATCGTCAGACAAGCGGGTGTGGATTATACTCCTTCAATTATCGCCAATTATTGTTATGATTTAGTAAAGGAATACAATCAATTCTATCATGATTTCAGCATTCTTCATGAAGAAAAGAAAGATGTTAAGATATTTAGGTTAGTGCTTTCAACTAATATTAGCAAGATCATTCGTCTGGGAATGGGTTTGTTAGGCATTGAGGTCCCCGAGAGAATGTAATGATTGTATGGTAAAGGAAAAGTATTATACGGTTTGGAAAGGATATAGTCCGGGTGTGTATAAATCTTGGAAAGAATGTTATCAGCAGATTCATGGTTATGAAGGTGCTATATATAAATCTTTTAATGAAAAAGAAGAGGCAGAACGAGCATATAGTTCCAATCCATATAAATATATAGGACAGTCTGAAAAAAAAGAAAATCTTTTTAAATCTTTTATACAGGACTCTAATGAATCAAAAAATAAATCAGTTTTATTTTTGCCATCGGAAGTATGTGAAAATGCAATTGCTGTTGATGCTGCTTGTAGCGGGAATCCCGGTAAAATGGAATATCGAGGCATCTATTTGAGGACAGGGCGAGAGATTTTTCATTATGGTCCGGTGTACGGAACTAATAATATTGGCGAATTTTTGGCTATTGTTCATGCTTTGGCTTTGTTAAAGCAGAAAGAACTTGATCTATTGATTTATTCTGATAGTAAAATAGCTATTGGATGGGTTACACAAAAAAGATGCAAGACAAATTTACTTAGAAATGAGAAAACGGTAGATTTATTTGGAATGATAACAAGAGCTGAAAGTTGGTTGAATAATAATATATATTCAACTTCAATTATAAAATGGGAAACAGATAAATGGGGAGAAATTCCTGCTGATTTCGGAAGAAAGAAATAGATATTATAATAAAGATATTGGAATGTGGAAAAGATTTAAGTATTTAGTTTTTTATTTCATCATTTTGATGAGTGCTTTCGCATTACAAAAGCCTTTGTTTATGCTTTATAATGGGAGTCTTTTAAAAAAATATGTTTTAATGGACTATTTGCAAGTTATGTTAAGTGGAATTAAACTTGACAGTACAATGACATCCTATATCATTCTTATTCCTTCTTTATTAATTTTTATTAGTCTTTGGTATGAAAGGTTACCATGGATAAAGATTTTGAGAACGTATAATGTTTTTGTTGCAATTCTTATTGCAGTTGTTTTTGTGGTAGATACGTCTCTTTATGCGTTTTGGGGGTTTAAATTGGATGCTACGGTTTTTAATTATTTGGATTCACCTACGGAAGTTTTTGCAAGTGTCTCGTTTGGATATATATTGTTGCGAATTCTTATTATTCTGTTCTTGGTCGTTTTATTTTCTTGGATTTTGAATCGGGTTCCATTAAAAATAACTGTATTGACCAATTTGAGAAAAAAAATTAAGGGTAGTTTAGAGATGATATTTTTGTTTGGAGTCTTTTTTGTAATGATTCGTGGTGGATTTGCAGAATCTACATCTAATATAGGTCGAGCTTATTATAGTGATGATATTTTTTTGAATCATTCTGCTGTTAATCCTTGTTTTAGCTTTTTATATTCTTTAGGGAAAGATGATAAATTTGAAAATGAATTTAATTTCTTTCCTGAAAATAAACGCAAGCAATTATTTGCAGATTTATATCCTAAAGAAAATGAACTCAAAGATACTTTATTAATAAATAGAAGGCCAAATATCTTGATTATCGAGTGGGAAAGTTGTGGGGGAATTTTTATAGAATCGCTTGGTGGATTAAAAAATGTTACGCCACAGTTTAACCGTTTGGAAAAGGAAGGCGTTTTCTTTACAAACTATTATTCAAACAGTTTTCGTACAGATCGTGGAACCGTTTGTGCATTTAGTGGCTATTTGGGTCTGCCGACTGCCTCAATTATGAAGATGCCTGCAAAAAGTCAGACTCTTTCTTCTATAGCTAAGAGTTTAGTAGATGTAGGATATAAAACCGACTTTCTTTATGGTGGTGACATTGATTTTACTAATATGCGAAGTTACTTACTTAGTAATGGTTATCAGAAAATTACAAGCATGGAAAACTTTTCTTTTAAAGAACAGCATAGTAATGCTTGGGGAGTAAATGACAATATCACTTTTGATTGGCTTTATAATCAATTACTTTTACGAAAAGATTCTTTATGGCATACAGGCTTTTTGACTTTAAGTAGCCATGAGCCTTTTAAAGTGCCTTATCACAGACTACAAGATGAGAGACAGAATTCAATAGCTTTTACAGATGATTGTTTGGGTAAGTTTATTACAAAATTAAAGAAAACTCAAATTTGGAAGAACTTGCTTATTATTTGTATTCCGGATCATAGTATGAAATATAAGGAAGTAGATGTACATAATCCTATTTTCTTTCATACTCCGATGTTATGGCTTGGAGGTGCAATTAAGAAACCGTTAGTCGTCGATAAGTTTGTGAACCAATCAGATTTGGTGGCGACTTTATTAGGACAATTGGGATTACCTCATCAACAGTATCCTTTTAGTAGAGATGTGTTTAGCCCTTCTTATAAATATCCTTTTGTATTTAGTTGTTTTAGTAATGGCTTTTTATTTAGAGATAGTACAGGAATTACTATGTATGATAATGATGCAAATAAGGTCTTGATTGACAAACCGGTTTCAAATGGTAAATATCGTCTTGAAAAAGGGAAAGCTATTTTACAAACTCTTTATGATGATTTGGGTAAACGTTAAGCTTTAATTATACTTATGAATAGAATCTTATCCGATAAAAAAACTTTTTTCTTGTTGTTGACTATTTGTGTTTTAACGACAATACCTTTTTTAGGATTGACAGAATTTAATACTAAAGGTGAACCTAGAGAAGCTATTGTTGCTTCTTCTATGATAGGTTCTGGTAATTGGATATTACCAATGGATAGCAATGGTGAATTTGCTTACAAACCTCCTTTTTTTCATTGGTGTATTGCTATGGTTTCGGAATTGACAGGAGGAAAAGTTTCTGAATTTTCTTCGCGTTTTCCGTCGGCTATTGCTTCTGTTATAATGTTAATGGCAGGTTTTCTCTTTTTTGCAAAACGGAAAGATAATGAAACAGCCTTTTGGGCTACTTTTATAGCTTTTACTTCGTTTGAAGTTCATCGGGCAACTTTTGCATGTCGGGTAGATATGATGTTGACAGCATGTATTGTATGCGCACTATATTCTCTTTTTAAGTGGATCGAGAACTCTTGTAGAGGAATACCATTTATAGCAATAATACTAATGAGTATAGGGACTTTGACTAAAGGTCCGGTGGCAATTATGCTTCCATGTTTTGTTGTAGGGGTCTTTCTTTTGGCTAAAGGTACGAATTTCTGGAAGGTTTTTTACAAATTGCTTATTATAGGTTTTGCTTCTTTAATTCTTCCTGCAATTTGGTATATAATGGCTTATCAACAAGGAGGAGATAATTTCTTGCATTTGATAAAAGAAGAGAATATAGATCGTTTTACTGGCAAAATGAGTTATGACTCTCATTATAATCCTTGGACTTATAATGTTATGACCGTTTTAGCCGGATTTATTCCTTGGACATTGTTATTGTTGATTTCTTTATTTAGACCTTATTCCTTTAAAAGACCTAAAGAAAAGATTTCTGTTTGGTTTAAGAATTTATGGATAAAAATAAAAATGATGGATGCAATGAGACTGTTTTCATTATTGTCTGTTATTTTAATTTTTCTATTCTATTGTATTCCAAAAAGTAAAAGAAGCGTTTATTTACTTCCAATTTATCCGTTTTTAGCATATTTTATTGCTGAATACATTGTTTATTTATTTAAGAACCATCGGAAACTAATTAAAATATACGGGCATATATTGGCTGGGATTAGTTTGCTCCTTTTTATTCTGTTTATTAGTATTAAAATAGGACTTATTCCTGATTCTATTTTTCATGGTAGACACGCTATTGACAATATTTCATATTTACATGCCGTTGCAGGAATCAATTCCTTGTGGGCTTGGCTCGTAGCAATATCTTTGGTGTTTGGAACGGTCTTGTGGTATAGAAATAAAGAAAAGAATTTTATTTGGATAATGCTTGTATTAATATTTTTATCATTAGATACAGTTTTCCAACCTGCTATATTAAATACAAAGTCTGATTTACAAATTGCACGTAAAATAGAAAAAATAGCACCTGTAAAGATGATTGATTCTTATGTCGGATCGAGGATGCTACATTTTTTTACT
>CAZKSK010000051.1:0-12060 GCA_964555225.1 uncultured Bacteroides sp. | reverse complement strand
ATCTACGGTTGGAACTACAACTGAAATATATGATTATTTACGACTTATGTTTGCGAGGGCAGGAATAGCTTATTCATATGCTTCAGGGGAGAAGATGGTTAAATATACTGAAGAACAGGTTATTAATTTAATCAAATCAGATTATGCCGGTAAACGAATTCAAATATTATCTCCATTGGTACATTCTCGTAAGGGACATTATAAGGAATTGTTCGAACATATTAGAAGAAAAGGATATTTGTATGTTCGTATTGATAACGAAATGAGAGAAATTACTCATGGAATGAAACTAGACCGATATAAAAATCATGATATAGAAGTGGTGATTGACAAACTAGTCGTTAATGAGAAAGAGGAACAACGGCTAAAGAAGAGTGTGAATATCGCAATGGAACAAGGCGATGGACTTTTAATGATTTTGGATGCTGAAACAGGTAAGGTACGTCATTATAGCAAACGTTTAATGTGTCCTGTGACTGGAATTTCATATAAGGAACCTGCTCCTCACAACTTTTCGTTCAATTCTCCTCAAGGAGCTTGTCCTAAATGTAAAGGTTTAGGATATGTTAATCAAATAGATATAGATAAGGTAATCTGTAATCGAGATTTTAGCATAGCAGAAGGAGGTATTGCTCCATTGGGCAAATATAAAAATTCTATGATTTTTTGGCAGATAGAAGCCTTATTGGAAAAATATGAAATGAATTTGAAAACTCCGATAAAGGATTTACCAGATGAAGCTATTGATGAAATTCTTAATGGATGTGATGATAGAATAAAAATTAAAAGTTCATATATTCATACTACTTCTGATTATTTTGTAACCTTTGAGGGTATTGTGAAATATATTCAAATGATGCGTGATGATGATTCTTCTACGGCTCAAAAATGGGCAGATCAATTTGCAAAAACTGCAGTTTGTCCTGAGTGTCATGGTCAAAGACTAAATAAGGAAGCTCTGAGCTATAAAATATATGATAAGAATATTTATCAACTTTCATCAATGGATATCAGTGAACTTTATCAATGGATGAGTCATGTTGAAGAACATTTAGATGAAAGACAGAAAAAAATAGCTTCGGAAATAATAAAAGAAATACAAACTCGTTTGAAATTTTTGCTGGATGTCGGTCTGGAATATCTTTCACTTGATAGATCCTCTATAAGCTTGTCAGGTGGTGAAAGTCAACGCATCAGATTAGCAACTCAGATCGGTTCTCAATTAGTGAATGTACTATATATATTAGATGAACCGAGTATTGGTCTGCATCAACGTGATAATATTCGTTTAATCAATTCTTTAAAGGAATTGCGTGACTTAGGTAATTCTGTGATTGTCGTAGAACATGATAAGGAAATGATGATGGCTTCAGACTATATTGTTGATCTTGGACCTCGGGCTGGGCGTTTGGGTGGTGAAGTCGTATATCAGGGTTCACCAAAGAATATGTTATATACTGATACTTTGACTTCTAAATATTTAAATGGAAAATTAAAAATTGAAATACCCCAAAAACGTCGTTCCGGTAATGGTCATTCATTATTGATAAAAGGTGCAAAAGGTAATAATTTGAAAAACATTGATGTTGAATTTCCACTAGGGAAATTAATTTGTATTACGGGTGTTTCCGGTAGTGGGAAGTCTACTTTAATTAATGATACATTACAACCGATTCTTTCTCAACATTTTTATCGCTCTTTACGTGAGCCATTGTCATATGATAGAATAGAAGGCATTGAATTTGTTGATAAAGTTGTTGACGTTGATCAATCTCCGTTAGGTAGAACACCTCGTTCAAATCCAGCCACATATACCGGCGTTTTCAGTGATATTCGTAATTTGTTTGTAAATTTACCCGAAGCTAAGATTCGAGGATATAAACCGGGACGTTTTTCTTTTAATGTGTCAGGAGGACGTTGTGAGGCGTGTGGAGGTAATGGTTATAAGACGATAGAAATGAATTTTCTTCCGGATGTATATATTCCTTGTGAGATGTCATGGCAAAAGATATAATAGAGAAACACTAGAAGTTCGTTTTAAAGGAAAATCTATAGCTGATGTTTTAGATATGACAATTAATACGGCAGTGGAATTTTTTGAGAATGTGCCTCAAATTCTTAATAAAATTAAGGTTTTGCAAGATGTAGGTCTGGGATATATTAAATTAGGTCAGCCTTCTACAACATTAAGTGGCGGAGAGAGTCAACGAGTTAAGTTGGCTACCGAATTATCCAAACGTGATACGGGAAAAACGGTATATATTTTGGATGAACCTACAACCGGTTTACATTTTGAAGATATCAGAGTCCTAATGAGTGTATTGAATCGTCTTGTTGACAAAGGGAATACAATTATTGTAATTGAACATAATCTTGATGTAATAAAGATGGCTGATTATGTTATTGATATGGGACCTGAAGGAGGAAAAAACGGAGGTACGGTTTTATCTATTGGAACTCCCGAACAAATAGCTGAATCTAATATTGGATATACGGCTGAATTCTTAAAAAAAGAACTGGAACAATAGGAATATGAAGATAAATAAAACAAATGTTGCACGATTGTTGGATGCTGAAAAAATACCATATGAATTGGTCCCTTATGAGGTCGATGAGAAAGATTTAAGTGCTATACATGTAGCAAATAGTTTGAATGAAAATATTGAACAAGTCTTTAAAACAATTGTTATAGAGGGTGATAAAAGCGGTTTTTTAGTATGTGTAATACCTGGCGAGCATGAAATTGATTTGAAATTAGTTGCTAAAGTTTCTGGTAATAAGAAATGTGAGTTAATTCCAATGAAGACATTATTGTCGATTACAGGATATATAAGAGGAGGATGTTCTCCCATTGGAATGAAAAAGAAATTTTCAACATATATTCATGAAAGTTGTGTTAGTTTTGATTATATATATGTGAGTGCCGGTGTTCGTGGACTACAATTAAAGATAAGTCCGCAGAATTTGATAAAAGAAACAAATGCCATTATATGTAAATTATTTGATTAATTTTATACAAGAATCTTATTTTTATAATAATTTATCTTATCTTTGTCTGCATAAAAATATAATAAAATTAATATTACCACTATGTTTGAAAATCAACCCAAAGGGCTGTATGCTTTAGCTATTGCAAATACTGGCGAACGTTTCGGATATTATACGATGCTTGCTATATTTACTTTATTTTTACAGGCAAAGTTCGGTTATACAGCTGCAGAGACTTCTACTATTTTTGCTAGTTTTTTAGCTTTTGTTTATTTTACTCCACTTATTGGTGGAATGCTTGCAGATCGATTTGGTTATGGCAAGATGGTTACTACGGGAGTTTTTGTGATGTTTCTGGGGTATTTGTTGCTTGCAATTCCTATAGAGAGTTCCACGGCAAAAATCATGATGTTCAGTGCATTGGTACTTATAGCTTGTGGAACAGGCCTTTTTAAAGGAAATTTACAGGTAATGGTTGGAAATCTTTATGATGCTCCGCAATATCGAGAACGTCGTGATTCAGCTTTTAGTTTATTTTATATGGCAATAAACGTTGGTGCTATGTTTGCTCCAACCGCGGCAACAAAGATGACTGATTATATTTTAGGTAAGGGAAATTTTACATATGACGGACAAATACCGGCTTTGGCACATCAATTTCTTGATTCACAATCAGGTAGTTCTGTCTTGTCCCCAGAAAATTTAGCGAATCTTGAAGCATTAAAATCTGCACAGCATTTTGTGGGAGATACTGGTACTTTTTGTACAGAATATATTAATCGTCTTTCCGAAGCGTATAATTATGGCTTTGGTATTGCTTGTATATCTTTGATTTTTTCAATAATTGTTTATTATGCTTTCCGTAAAACATTTAAACAAGCTGATTTTAATTCCAAACAGGCAAAGGCTGCGCATCTTCAGGAAGAAAAAATAACACCTGCGGAAACTCGCCAGCGTATTGTTGCCTTATTGCTGGTTTTTGCTGTTGTCTTGTTTTTCTGGATGTCTTTTCATCAAAATGGTTTGACGTTGACTTTTTTTGCCCGTGATTATACAGCACACGAAGTAACAGGTTTGAATAGGATCGGTTTCGATGTCTGGAATCTTGTACTGATTGCTATTTCCGTATATGGCGCTTTTTCAATTTTCCAAAGTAAAACAAAAAGAGGAAAGTTAATCTCTGGTGTAATAACAATTCTTTGCTTGGTCGCTTTAGGTATCAAATATGTGGCATTGGGTGATACTCCAATAGCTATTCTCCCACAACAGTTCCAGCAATTTAATCCGTTTTTTGTTGTTGCATTAACTCCTGTTTCCTTGGCTATTTTTGGAGCTCTGTCAAAAAAAGGGAAAGAACCTAATGCACCTCATAAAATAGGTTTGGGTATGTTAGTTGCAGCTTGTGGTTTTATTATTATGGCGATAGGTTCTTTAGGCTTGCCTACTCCTGATGATTTAGCAGCGGGTGCTCATGTCAGTTTAGTTTCTCCTAATTTATTAATTTCGACGTATCTCGTTCTAACATTTGGAGAATTGTTACTTTCTCCTATGGGTATTTCGTTTGTTTCGAAAGTTGCTCCTCCAAAGTATAAAGGAATGATGATGGGAGGATGGTTTGTTGCAACAGCTGTAGGTAATTATTTGGTAGCTATTATTGGTTATTTATGGGGAAGTATTCCATTATGGATGGTATGGAGCGTTTTAATTTGTCTCTGTTTATTAAGTGCGTTGTTTATATTTTCTATAATGAAAAAGTTAGACAAAGTGTGCTGATTTTGATAGTATCAAAAAGAATCTCGAGTTTTCTTATTGAAAATTCGAGATTCTTTTTATTCATATAAATTAAATTAAAATGAGAAAAGTAATTTCTTTTTTCATAGTAGCTGTTTCTATTTTATTGCCTCATTATTCATTGGCACAACAAGCTAGGATTATTTCGGTTTCTTCTTTAAGTATACCTTCAGGAGATTATAGCGGTATAACCAGGATTGAAGATACGGATAGTTATGCTATCGTATCAGATAAAGCGGATGGCTTTTTTGTGGTTAGAATACCTATATCAACTTCGGGTAAAGTAGGGAAGATTGTACGTAGTAGGTTACTTAATGGGTCAATGTTTGATGATGAAACAACTCCTACTGCGGCCGAATGGTCAATAAATAAAGCTGAAGAAATAGAAAAGAGAAAAATCGAGTTGAAAGATGATTCGGTGATGATTGATTCTTTAAAATTAGATTCTATTCTTGTTCCACCTCACAAACATATTTTTAATCAATGGACATCTTATAGAGATTGCGAGGGCATTGCATATCTACCTTCTATAAAATCTTTTTTTATTTCAGGGGAGAGTGATCAATTTATATTAGAATATGATTCAATAGGGACGATAACTGGAAGACATCTTGAAATACCAGCTTTATTTTCTCGTTCAAATATATATTCAAATTATGGCTTTGAGGCATTATGTTATAATTCAAAAACAAATTGTTTCTATACAACGACAGAAAATCAGTTACCTGTTGATGGATCGGTGATCGGGATCGGTTCAATGCAAGGAGCAAGATTACGTATTCAAAGTTTTTCTGCAAAGAATTTGACTCCCCAAAATTGTTATGCGTATATAACGGATGTTCCGACAGCTACTTCTTCAGCACGTCAGTATGCATTTGGAGTCTCGGAACTCTGTGCGTTGCCTTCCGGTGATTTACTTGTTTTGGAACGGGAATTCTGGGTGGGCAATAGTTTGTCTGTTATTGGAAGCTTTGTACGTAATAAAATATATAAGGTCTTTCTTAAAAATGCAAAGGATATCTCAAATTATGTTTCAATATCTACATTAGACAGATCCATGTTTTTATCCAAGAAATTGTTATTGTCATGGGAAACGACTTTGTCTAAAGGTGATATAGCTAATTATGAAGGAATGTGTCTTGGACCTACGTTAGGCGATGGGCGTCAAACCCTTTTGCTTATTAATGATTCTCAGCATGCCTATAAGGGCATTTTAGGAGAATATTTAATGATTGTGGTTCTTCCTAAGGATATTGAATAACGTTGTTTACTTTTTCGATAAAAACAAAGGGAATGTCTAAAAAGTCATTCCCTTTGTTTTATATTGCTTATTTCTTTAACCAGCGGTCTAACCAATCAAAAAATGTTCGTTGCCAAAGGATTCCATTTTGCGGTTTTAATACCCAATGATTTTCATCTGGATAAAGAAGTAACTCTGCAGGTATTCCACGAAGGCGTGCTGCATTAAATGCAGCTTCACCTTGTGAAGCAAGAATACGATAATCTTTTTCACCATGTACACATAAGATAGGAGTATCCCATTTATCTACATATAAATGAGGTGAGTGTGAATAAGTATTTTGAACAGTTGCATTGTTTTTCATCCAAAATGCACCTCCTAAGTCCCAATTGGTAAACCAAAGCTCTTCAGTTTCTACATATTGTTCACTTATATTGAAAATGCCGTCATGGGCAATGAAAACTTTAAATCGTTTATTATGATTACCAGCCAACCAATATACCGAGTAACCCCCGAAACTTGCACCAACGCAACCTAAGCGATCTTTATCGACATAAGATTCTTTACATATATCATCTATTGCTGTCAGATAATCTTTCATACATTGTCCGGCGTAGTCTCCACTAATTTCTTCCAGCCAATCCATTCCAAAACCCGGAAGTCCACGGCGATTAGGTGCGATAACTATATATCCGTTTGCTGCCATGATCTGCAGATTCCAGCGATAGCTCCAAAATTGACTTACAGGGCTTTGAGGGCCTCCTTCACAAAAGAGAAGTGTAGGATATTTTTTAGAAGGATCAAAATGTGGAGGATAGACCACCCATGACAACATATCTTTACCATCTGTAGTTTTACTCCAGCGTTCTTCTACCTTTCCCATTGTTAGCTGGTCAAGTATTTGTTTATTTTCAAAAGTCAATGGAGTTGCTAAGCCATTTTTTATATTTATGGAGTAAATGTCGTCAGGGGCACTCATTGAATGACGTGATGCTATCAGATTCTTTCCAAACATTGAGACTGATGTGTAATCATGGACGCCTTCAGTTATTTTTTTTACCTCACTTTTCAAATTCGTACTATATATTTGGGTTGTTCCATGCCAAGTTCCAACAAAATACAATGTTTTACTGTCAGGTGCCCAACAATAATCATCTACATTTGATAAAAATGATTCAGTTACATAGATTTTTTTGCCTGTATTGCGATCAAGAAGGCATAAGCGATTACGATCACTTTCATATCCGTCGCGTTCCATGCTTAACCATGAAATGTAACGTCCATTTGCACTATATTGTGGATTAACGTCATAACCCATATTCAAATCTTCTTTTTTCTTTGCATTAACGGCTTGATCTTTAAATGATTCGGTTAATGTTACTTTAGAACGTACATAATTTGCAGGTTTACATAAGTTTATAGTTTCACCTGTTTCCAGATTGTATTCATATATGTCCGAATCAGTAGATGTAGCATATTCCAATCCTGTCATCTTTTTACTCGTATATGCAATCCTTTTACTATCCGGACTCCAGCAAAGCTGTTCAATACCTCCAAAAGGTTTTAAAGGACTTTCATAGGGTTCTCCTTGCATAATATCTTTTACATTTGACATGATACCTTCTGCAAAGTCTGCTAAAAAAGGATGAGGTATTGTCGTAACCCATTCATCCCAATGTTTATGCATTACATCCGTGACAATAAGTCCAGTTGTTTTACTTAAATCCTTATACAATTCATTTCCTTTTTTTACACTTCCGTTATATGGAATTTGAGCAATAAAAAGAATATGTTTGCCGTCAGGAGATATAGAAAAGGCGTCTATTTCTTTGTTTGTACCAGATATCATTCTTTTACTAGTGCCATCGATATCCATTGTCCAGATTTGGCTGGAGCCGTTCTCTGAGCTTAGATATGCAATTTTAGTTCCATTTTCTATCCATGTCGGGTCTCCTTCACTTTTGGAAGATGTAGTAATACATTTATTGTCGGTTCCATCAGCATTCATAATGTAAATAACCCGATGACTTTTATTTTCTTTTACACTATAATAGGCTACTGTATAAACTATTTTTTTTCCATCGGGTGATACACTATAACCACCTACTCGTCCCATTGCCCAAAGCGATTCCGGTGATAAAAGGCCATTCTCGATTTTTATTTCCTGTCGGCCAATGTATGTATTTTCGGGTATTTTACCTTTTAAATTTGCACCATGTGACACCAAAGCTAAAGTCGTTGCCATAATAGTAAGATTTATTCTTTTCATAATTTTATTATATTAAAATAAAAAAAGTCCGTAAAAATAGAAACGTTTTTACGAACTTTTTTATAGTGATGCTTCTTTATTTCCTTTTATTAGCTCGTTCCTTATTTAAACGTTCTTGTTCTTTTTGTAAAGCTTCAAGTTTTTCCATCATATTGGCTTTTTTCTTGGGCTTTTCTTTATTAGCCTGATATCTTGCTTCCAATCTGGCAAGTAAAGCTTTTTCATTGGTTCTTTTTTTCAATACAAACATAGTAATAATGGTAATCAAACCGGATATGAAATAATAATAATTTAAACCGGACGAATAGTCATTCAATACAAAAATGAAAACAACAGGCATTAGGTACATCATCCATTTCATTGCTGCCATTTGTTGTTGGCCAGTATCTTGTTGTTGAGTGGTTATCCAAGTATTAACTATTTGTGCAATTGCAAACAATAAACAGAATAAACTAATATGATTACCAATTAGCGGAAGGTTTGTATTCCAACTTACAAGAGCATCATATGAAGATAGATCGTTTGCCCATAAAAAACTTTGTTGACGAAGTTCTATTGCATTCGGAACAAAATTAAACAATGCAAGGAATACAGGAGTTTGAATGAGCATTGGTAGACATCCCCCCATTGGACTTACACCGTATTTACTATAAAGAGACATCGTTTCCTGCTGTTTCTTCATCGCATCTTCCTGTTTTGGATATTTCTGGTTAATTTCCTCGATTTTAGGCTTGAGTACTCTCATTTTAGCCGAAGAAATATAAGATTTATACGTGGTGGGGTAGACTAAAACTTTGACTATTATTGTCATCAACAGTAATACGATTCCCATGTTGAGTCCCCATCCAGTAAGCCATTCAAATAAATAGACAGTAAACCATCTATTTATCCAACGAATAATAGGCCAACCCAGATCTACTAATTCTTGGAGCTGAAGATCTTTGTTGGAGGTTGATAATTTATTTGCTGCTTTTAATGTGAAATATTTATTCGGACCTATATAATATTGCATTATTGTAGGTTGCTTACCGGTCGGGTCGAAAAAGCCTTTCATTGAGGCGGAAAAATTCTTTAAATATCCACTGCCTTGTGTTTCTTGATTAGATACAAGACTTGTTTTGCTAAAGTCTTGGTTGGCAATGAGAGTGGTAGCAAAAAACTGATTCTTGAAACATATCCAGTCCATATTTTCCGTAAAGTCTTTGCTTTTATCTCCATTTGCCGTTAAATAATCGGTACCTTTATTTGTTTTTTTGTATGTGAGAGTTGTATAACGGTTTTCAAATGAAAATCCTTTTTCCAATTGTTTGGCTTTCTGGTCCCAGTCAATGTCAACATTTTTTAAAGACGGAGAAAATAAGTTTGCTACGTTATGAGCATCAATGGAAAAGTTAACCATATAACTATTTCCAATCATATTGTAATTAAAATCAATATATTTATCAATGCTTATAGGGAGACGCATGGTAACACTACTATCCGTAACATTAACAGCTTGGAAAAACAAATCTTTTGTGATTATATTTTCATTTTTACCTTCAAATGAGAAGCTGAGTGATGATTCGTCCTTACCGAACAGAACAATGGGTTTTCCCCTTTGATCATTATAATTTTTCAAAAGTGCGGAACAAATTCTTCCGCCTTTTGTGGAAAGTGTTAACTCTGAGACATCATTGTGTAATTTTATGAAGTTTTCTTTTCCTTTACTTGCCATAAAAAGTACAGATGATGAATCTTGTGACACAGAATCCAAATTCTTTTGATCTTTTACAATTGTAAGTTTTTGTTCTGCCGATTTCTTTTGCGCAATGGCCTGAATTGAATCTTGAGCACGTTTTTGAGCTTGTAATTCTTTTTCGCTTGGTCTTGATAAATAAGTGAAACCTATCAAAACTGCTCCTATAAGAGCAAACCCAATTAATGTATTTTTATCCATTCTAAATCTTTTTTCTTAATATTATTATCGTTTATTTGTCAATAGCGGCCTTAATGAATGACAAAAATAAAGGGTGAGGATTTAAAACTGTACTGCTATATTCCGGATGAAATTGTGTTCCAACATACCATTTTAAAGAAGGTATCTCTACAATTTCCACTAAATCAGATTCAGGATTGAATCCTACACTTTTCATACCGGCTTTCTCAAATTCAACTTTGTATTCATTATTGAATTCATAGCGATGACGATGTCTTTCCTGTATATGTGTTTTTTTGTATGCTTCGAAAGTTTTGGACCCTTGTTTGACAATACAATCAAAAGCTCCCAGACGCATTGTTCCACCCATATTAGTGATAGATTTTTGCTCTTCCATTATATCTATTACATTATGAGTCGTTTTTTCATTCATTTCCGTGGAATTAGCATCTGAATATCCTAATACATTTCTTGCAAATTCTATAACCATACATTGCATGCCGAAACAAATGCCGAAAGTAGGAATGTTGTGAGTCCGTGCGTATTTTGCCGCGATAAATTTTCCTTCAGTACCTCTTAATCCGAATCCGGGACCGATTACAATACCGTCTATATTACTTAGTTTTTCTGAAACATTATCTTCAGTCAGATATTCACTATTTATGAATTGAACGATACCTTTACGATCATTGTATGTCGCTGCCTGCGAGAGAGCTTCTAAAATTGATTTGTATGCATCTTGCAAATCGTATTTTCCTACTAAACCTATTTTAACTTCTTTTGTAGCTTTATGACGTCTGTCTAGGAATTCTATCCAAGAAGAGAGATCTGCCTCTTTTTCAACAGGCATTCCCATTTTTTTCAAGATAGTTTCATCCAGCTTTTGTTTTTGCATCAAAATAGGTACTTCATAAATAGTAGGTGCATCTATTGATTGTACAACTGATTGTTCATCAACATTACAAAAAAGAGCAACTTTTTTTCGAAGGCTTAAATTTAATTCATGTTCGGCACGAAGGACAAGAATATCAGGTTGTATACCTGCAGATTGTAATTCCTTTACGGAATGTTGCGTCGGTTTTGTTTTTAATTCTTTTGCGGCAGCTAAATAAGGAACATAAGTAAGATGAACACATAAAGCATTACGACCCATTTCCCATTTCAATTGACGTATACTTTCCAAATAGGGTAAAGATTCAATATCGCCGACAGTTCCTCCAATTTCCGTGATAACAAAATCAAATAAATTTTTGTTTCCCAATAATTTTATATCCCGCTTAATCTCATCAGTGATATGAGGAATCACCTGAATCGTTTTACCCAAGTAGTCACCTCTTCTTTCTTTATCAATCACACTTTTATATATACGTCCAGTAGTAATATTATTAGCTTTTGTTGTCTGGATACCAAGAAAACGTTCGTAGTGTCCTAGATCTAGATCTGCTTCATGACCATCTACTGTTACATAGCATTCTCCATGTTCATAAGGGTTTAACGTCCCCGGATCAATATTGATGTAGGGGTCAAATTTCTGTATGGTGACTCTGTAGCCTCTAGCTTGCAAAAGTTTACCAATGGATGAAGATATGATTCCCTTGCCTAAAGAAGAAGCAACTCCACCTGTGACGAATATATACTTTGTTTCTGCCACGATAATATATCTTTTAATTTATTACACGCTTTAAAATTGCAAAATTATAAAAAAATGAAGAAGAACTGTGTTTTTTCAATAAAAAAATAATGAAAAGCTATAATCAAAGATAAAAAGATAATTAGTGAATAAATTTGTTTTCTTATACTTAAAAAAATGATTATTTTTGCAAAATAAACAGATGGGGATTGATTATGAAGTTCAAG
>CAZKSK010000050.1:0-12100 GCA_964555225.1 uncultured Bacteroides sp. | reverse complement strand
TGTTCGCGGTGGCGATCGTGTCGGTATTTACTATCTTGAAAGCGGAGCATCCATGCGTCCCAGTAAGGTAATTTATGACCGTGCACACTCTTCTATTTCCGAGGCAGATCCTCAGGATTTCGATTTCGATGCTATTATGGAAGGAAAAGACTGGTTCCACTGGACCGGCATAACTCCGGCTATTTCCGATAAGGCTGCCGAACTTACAAAACTTGCCTGCGAAGCTGCAAAGCGTCACGGACTTACCGTCTCTGTCGATTTGAACTTCCGTAAAAAACTATGGACAAGCGAGAAAGCTCAATCCATCATGAAACCTTTGATGAAATATGTTGATGTATGTATTGGTAATGAAGAAGATGCTTTGCTTTGTCTGGGTTTTAAACCCGATTCCGATGTAGAATCAGGAAATACCGATGCGGAAGGATATAAGGGCATATTCGAACAAATGGCCAAGACTTTCGGATTCAAATATGTTATTTCCACTTTGCGTGAATCATTTTCAGCCAGTCACAACGGTTGGAAAGCCATGATCTATAACGGCAAGGACTTCTATACTTCCAAGCGTTATGACATTACTCCGATCATTGACCGTGTAGGTGGAGGTGATTCATTTGCCGGTGGTATCATCCATGGTTTGCTTACAAAAGAAACACAGGGCGAAGCACTGGAATTTGCAGTAGCGGCATCGGCTTTGAAACATACCATCAATGGTGATTTCAATCTTGTTTCCGCTTCAGAAGTGGAAAGTCTCGCCGGTGGTAATGCCAATGGAAGAGTTCAAAGATAAAATATCAGGTTAAAATATAGTTAAAAATAAATTATGGCTAGATTCAACAAATTTCAAGTTATCAATGCAATGAAAACGACGGGAATGATTCCTGTCTTCTACAATAAAGATGTCGAGATTGCCAAAAATGTTGTAAAGGCATGTTATGAAGGTGGAGTTCGTGCTTTCGAATTCACTAACCGTGGCGATTTTGCTCAGGAAGTTTTTGCCGAAGTGAATAAATGGGCCGTTAAAGAATGTCCGGAAATGATTATGGGCGTAGGTTCCGTAGTAGATCCTGCAACAGCTGCTCTTTATATTCAGTTAGGTGCTAACTTTGTTGTAGGTCCGTTATTCAATCCGGAGATTGCCAAGGTTTGCAATCGTCGTCTCATACCCTATACTCCTGGTTGCGGCTCCGTATCCGAAATCGGTTTTGCCCAGGAAGTGGGATGTGACCTTTGCAAGGTTTTCCCGGCTGGTAATGTAGGAGGTCCTTCTTTCGTAAAGAATATCAGCGGTCCGATGCCTTGGACCATGCTAATGGTTACCGGTGGTGTAGAACCTACCGAAGAAAACCTTACTGCATGGGCTAAATCAGGTGTTACTTGTGTAGGTATGGGGTCTAAATTATTCCCGAAAGAGGTTATAGCAGAGAAAAACTGGGCATGGATTACCAATAAATGCAAAGAAGCTCTCGGTTATATTAAAGCAGGAAGAAAATAGCATTTATATCATTTTGTTTAAAGGTGTTTTGTTGATATTGGGCCGTCAGTAGCGTACTTCTGACGGCTCGATTATTTATTTTTTCTTTTTTGTGAACTTTTTTTTGGTAAAAAGAGTCGAAAATAAATATTAATACTTATTTTTGCATGATTTTTACTAGAGAATAAAAAGGAGGACAGCCTATGATGAATTTGTGGAGAACCAAGACGCAAATAATGGCCATTGATAAATGGGAGCCGAATTGTTGGGTACAAATAACCTGTCCGAGCGACGAAGATGCGAACTTCTTGCTCAATGAACTAAAGATACCCGATTATTTCTTGGCAGATATATCAGATACGGACGAACGTGCCCGTGTAGAAATAGAAGAAGGATGGACAATGATCATCCTGCGTATCCCATATATTAAGGAAGATGAAGAAACGCGATCGCCGTTCACCACAGTTCCGCTGGGTATTATTCTCAAAAAAGATGTATGTATCACCGTTTGTCATTATGTTACTAACATGATGGACGATTTCCTTACGCATTATCGCCGCAAGAATAAAGGTTTTACGGATGCCGTAGATATGATATTCCGGTTATTTCTCTCGTCTTCTGTCTGGTATCTGAAACTTTTGAAGCAAATGCATTTCCAGATTGAACGTGCGAAGCATGACTTGGATAAATCTATCGATAACAAGGATCTTATCAGTTTATCCCACCTACAGAACAGTTTGACATATTTCATCACCTCCATCCGAGGCAATAATACGTTGCTTTCACAGGTGAAGTTCAAATTACCGGTAGACGAACTTGATGCCGATCTCATAGAAGACGTGAATATCGAAATGCGGCAGGCCAGCGAGACTGCATCCATTTACAGTAACATTCTCGATAGTATGATGGATACTTATGCCAATGTGATTAACAATAATATGAGTGGTGTCATGAAACTGTTGACGTCCATTTCCATTATTCTTATGTTTCCCACATTGATTGCCAGTATTTATGGTATGAACGTTTCTAATGGGCTGGAACATACAGTTTGGGGCATGCCTTTCATTCTTGTGCTTTCGGCCGTGGTCACCGGTCTTTTTGTTTGGTATTTCCATAAACAGCGTTGGATATGATAACATGAACAGACACATCCTCTTTTCGGTTGTTAGCTTGTTGTTTGTGACAGCAGCCTTTTTTTCCTGTGGAAGAACAGGAAAAACGAAGAGTATGTGCCAAGTTGATTCGCTCAATGCGCTTTCTTATAAATATCATTATAAAAATCTCGATTCTACACTTTATTTCGCCGATCAAGCCTTAAAGATTACCCGAAAATATAGTTCCGGCAAAGCCGAGGCTATGAACAACCGGGCATTCTATCTTTTTATGAAGATGGATTTCTACGGTGCCAAAAGCCAATTACTTAAGGTGTATTCTACAACAGATAATGAAATTGAGCTTCTTGTTGCCGATATTTGTATGATGAAGATTTGTCAGCGCACATCGGACAATAAAGAGTTCTATGATTATCGAAATCGTGCTATCCGCCGTCTTCGCAGAATCGGTGAGGAGAAGGAAAACCTCGATGAAAAGGATCAAAAAAGACTTATTTATGCGGAATCGGAATTTCATATTGTTTCGTCCGTATATTATTATTATCTACAGCAGGAGCGCCAATCAATGGATGAGATCAAAAAAGTAGATCCCAATGGCGAAATTAAAAAAGATACCGCCCAGTTGCTACAGTTGTATTATATGAAAGGTTCCGGCGGAATGTGTGAAGGTGATAGCGCTACACAAATCACACTGCGTGAATTTGATTATCTTAATTCGTGTATACATATCAGTAAATTAAGAGGTTATCCCTATTTTGAAGCAAATTCACTTCAAGCTCTTGCGGAGATGCTTCTTGACCCGTCTTCGAGTAAAGTTCTTTATGGGAGTCGTCCAAGAGATATTCAATCTTTCAATACGGAGAATCTTCCGGATAGTTTATTACCACTTGATTTGAGCCGAAAGGCCCTTTCACTTTTCAAGCGTTATGATGATTTCTATCAGATAGCAGGGACTTACCGTACAGTGGCGGCCAGTTTGTTCAGCTTGGGCAAATATCGCGATGCACTCGATTCCTTGCAGGTAGCTCTTAACTATGTGAACCGTCATCATATCAAATACTATCATTGTGCAGATTCAACCCATTTGCTCACTCTTTATCGACCGGGTGAAAAAGTATCCATTGAGATGCAATGGCTTAAAGGAGGAAAAATCAAAACCGTATCCGAGTGGATTGCCCGTCTCAGGGAACAAATCAGTCTCACTTATTCTGCTCTAGGTATGAAGCCCCAGTCGGATTATAACCGCAATATCTATCTTGATATTCTTGATGTGACCCGTCAGGATAAGGAATGGGAAAGCCGTTATGATACTCTTGAAGCCGAAAGTTACCAGATGAATATTCTCATCAGTGTAGTAGTATTTGCTCTCATTGCCATCATTGTTATTCTTTTGATTGCCAATAATATCTGGAGAAAACGAAATGCCATTCATATTGATAATATAAAGCAGGCATTGGAACTTTGTCGAAAAGTCACGAGTTATATTCCTGCTGTTCAGGATAGTCTTTCGCAGATTTCGTCGGAACTCACCGAATATATTCGGGATGATTTCAATGGTTTGTTCGGTTGTTCCGATTTCTTTATCCATGTGCATGACGAGGATGACGAGGTAATAGGAGAAGAAGAAAATGATGTAATCACTAAACGGAGTTTCAATAATCACTTTCCTTTGCGCTTGTCCAATTCAGGTATTCATGCCGAGGTATGCATGCAAAGAACGAAAAGAATTTCAAAAGATGAAAAAGCTCTGCTCAAAGTGATTAATCCGTATATAGCCTGGAGATTGGAGAATGCCAATATATTCCTTTTGCTGGACGATCGTCGCAAGCAATTGGAAAAGGAAAAATACGTTTACGAACAGCACATTATCGATAAAAAGCGCCAAAATCTCAATAAGAAGGCCTGTATGGCTTTGGTAAACAATATTACTCCTTTTCTGGATCGTATTATCAATGAAGTGAATAAACTCGGAACTACTACCGATGAGAAAATCAAGCGTGAGCGTTATCAGTATATTACCGAACTTATTGATCGCATTAATGAATATAATGAAATTCTGTCTTTGTGGATCAAGATGCGGCAAGGTATTTTGAGTCTGCATATTGAGAATTTTCCGCTTTCCGAACTCTTTTCTATTGTTGAAAAAGGTAGGATGAGCTTTGAAATGAAAAAACAAAGTCTTACTGTACATGCCACGGATGCACAAGTCAAGGCCGATAAGTCGCTTACGCTCTTCATGCTCAATACTCTTATGGAAAATGCCCGTAAATATACACCGGAAGGTGGTCATATTTCCGTAGAAGCGATAGAAAATCCCGATTTTATCGAAATTTCCGTCACTGATGATGGTTCCGGTCTCAGTCCGGACGATGTACATCATATTCTGGGTGAGAAAGTATATGATTCGAGTCAAATCGGTATTCATCAGCAAAAAGGCGATGAAATCATCCGAAAGAACAAAGGTTACGGATTTGGACTTATTAATTGTAAAGGAATCATCGAAAAATATAAGAAAAGCGGATCTATTTTTAGCGTATGTGACTTCCGTATAGACAGTACTTTAGGTAAGGGTAGTCGTTTTAGTTTTCGCTTGCCTAAATCAGTTATGCAAATACTCACTATTTTAGTAGCCGTATTTCTATTCGCTGCATGTAATCATCATCCGGAGGCTTATATTCCCGCTCAAAAGAAGAACCTGACGGCCATTCATCAGGATGCCTTTTTGCAGAAAGCTTCCAGTTACGCCGATTCTGCCTATTACAGCAATGTCTATGGATATTATGAAGATGCGCTCATGTATGCCGATTCAGCCTTACAACATCTCAATAAACATGCACTTAGCATTAAGCCCAAGTGTCGTATCGCTACTATCACAGGAGAAGGTGAATCGGCTGAAATAGGATGGTTTCACAAACATTATGATACCGATTATTTCATTTTGCTCGATGTTCGTAATGAAGCCGCCGTTGCAGCATTGGCACTGCGTAAATGGGATGTTTATAAGTATAATAACAATGCCTATACCACACTATATAAGATTGTGAGCGAAGATCATGATCTCGAAACTTTTTGCAAAAAGATGCAGGCTTCCGCCAGTAATAAGATGGTTGGACTCATTATTTGCATTTTGCTTGTCATAGGACTTATTATTGCATACTATATTATTTATTTCCGCCAGCGCATGCTCTATCGGCTTAATCTTGAACAGGTGCTTGAAATTAATCATGAAGTTTTTGCCTGCACGATGAAAGAAAAACCCGAAAATGATGAAATTTTGCAGCAAATACCACAAATTATCATTGACCGTATTTTCAAAAGTGTCGATGCTCTTCGTCCTGTAAAGGCGCTGGCTTTGGCTGTTTATAATGATAATACTCATCAATTCAATATTGCATTTCGTCAGATAGCAGAGACGGATCGCATTCGTCTCGAAAACCAGATGCGTCAGTGCTTTGAAGAAAAAACATCGATTATTCCACCCGATAAAGAATATGTTTGCTATCCTCTTTTGGTTGAGGTGGGAGATACACCACACTGTATCGGAGCTTTGGGCGTTTCACTCAATAGTCATGCCGAAGAGGGAGATTCTCTGTTGGGTGAACTTATCACTCGTTACATCAGTATTGCAGTGTTCAATACCATCGTGCGCATGCGGCATTCCCTTTTGGAGATTGATGAAGCTCAAAATGATAAACAACGTGCTATATTCGAGGAAACTCAGCTCCATGTCCAGAATCAGGTTCTTGATAACTGTTTTTCGGCTCTGAAACACGAAACACTTTATTACCCTACTCGCATTCGGCAGGTAGTAAACAAACTTACCGAATCTTGTCCGGTTGAAATTGAAAAGGAACAACAGGATACCCTGTTTCAACTCGTAAATTATTATAAAGGTATTTTTACTTTACTTAGCTCTTGTGCAGCACGTCAATTACAGGAAGTTACTTTCAAGCGAACGACGATCAATGTAAAAGAGTTCGGAGAATTCGCTCAAAAATACGTGTTGCGTATGAATAAATTGAAGAAGACGCAGCTTGTACTTCATACCGATATGCAGTCTTGTGAAGTCATTGGTGATATTTATCTTCTGCGTTTTCTTCTCGAAAACTTATTGGAAGAAGCCACTGATGCTGATGGTTCCGTGACCGACGTTACTCTCAAAGCTTATCCGGAGAATCACTTTGTTCATTTTGAATTTATTAATCCTCATCGTGAAATGTCTTCAGAAGATCTCAGCGAACTATTCTATCCTCGTTTCGATAAGATGTGCGGACCGGATGGAACACTTCATGGTACAGAATTTCTGCTTTGCAAACAGATTATTCGTGATCATGACGAATATACCAGTCACCGTGGTTGTCGTATCGTTGCCCGTAAAGAACCTCTCGGAGGTATAACTATATGGTGGACAATAGTAAGAAAATAAAACAACGATTTCTTACATTCATTTCAATTTTTGTTTCTTTTTTATTGTTTTGTATGAGAAAATCTCATATTATTCTTATATTTGTCATATTATTAACCTTTTAAATCATTAATTATGGATTTCTTTTGGGGACAAATTATTTGGGTAGCCTTTGATTTTGAAATCAATGGCTTTATGAAGTGTGACGGACGCGCTCTTCCAATTTCACAAAATCAGGCTTTGTATTCATTGATAGGAACAAAGTATGGAGGAGATGGAGTAAATAATTTTATGATACCTGATATAAAGGCTGAAACTGGTTCTTATCAGATTTGTATTCAAGGAATTTATCCTTCACGTAACTAACGTGGGCTTGACATAAATAGGATTACACGGCATCTTATTCCGGAAGTTATAATAAGTACAATAGATGTTGTGCAAATTTTGTGCAAAATAGAAAAACAAAAACCGTAAAAAGCCTTATTATTAGCTATTTTACGGTTTATGTATGTGATTCCGAAGCGATTCGAACGCTTGACCCACGCCTTAGAAGGGCGTTGCTCTATCCAGCTGAGCTACGGAACCAGCCTTAATTGCGAGTGCAAAATTACCATAAATTCTCCAAAGCGCAAAGACTATATGAGGTTTTTTTATAAAAAAGTGACAACCGATGATCAGTTATCACTTTTTGGATTTTATTTTACATTGTATCCCCATACAATAAAAGCTTGATTATTTGTTTTTTCAATAAATCTTTTAGCTAATTTCTTCAATAAATTTTTTTTCATAACTAATACCTTTTTTCTAATAATGTTATCCTTTATATTCGTAACTCGATACAAAGATAGCATCGACCATTGTCATTTCAGCTGCCTTAGTAAGATTTTTTACCTATTATGCGATTTTTGTTGATGTAAATCACGAAAATAGTCTTTTTGTAGAAAGGAAAGATGTTAACGGAAGGAGATAGATTAACCAAACTGTGACGTTTATTGTCGTGTCCGTAAATCCTAAGAAAGAAGTCAATTGGGAATATTTTGCAAATGCGACCAATTGGGAAGCCAGAAATAATACAACCATATAAGGGGCCATTCGTGCTATGAGATAACTTAATCCCGAATGAACATCGTTTATGTTACGGATTTGTCCTGAAGCTATACCGTAAATTAAACCTATAATGCCACAACCTAAAGAGATAATAAAAACCAGTCCTTCGGTGAATGGAGAATGCAATACCGATCCCGTAGCGCTCAGTAGGATGGCATGAGGGTAAGCGATCGTCGCGATTACTGCCAGTAGATACGCGATTCCGGTTGTTAATACCAAAACAAGAGCACGTCGTTGTTTAACCGAACGATATGTCATAAGTAATTCTTTTCGCAGGCCCCCATACTGCATCAGTCCTATACCCATGCACAGACAAAGCACTTCGGCAAGTGGTGCTTTTGCATAATTCGTCATCACATTGCGTATTTCCCAACGGATACCTTCCTGAGCAAAAAGACTTTTACACGGTAATCCGTAAATATTACCGATCCAAGACAATACAGCTACTGTTATAATTAACAGCATATATAGAAAACTCCAATATTCCAGTTTATTCTTCATCCGGAATTAAATTGTTCAAATCGAGAATATGTAATTCCAAGGCTTTAACCACTAATCTAGTAGCATTTATCCCGGAACGCTCGGAAGCCGGGAACAAACGATTAACTAGTTCCATTTGCCGTTTTTCAATACTCTTCACGCTGAAAGGCATAAATCTCAAATTAGCGACCATTTCTTTAGTATATCCTAAAGCCAGATGTCTTAATAGTCTTTCATCATATTCGTCAATATCATAATTGATGATAGCCTCTTGTCGGCGATTATCGTTTAATACGGATTCCTTGAATCGTGCTACAATTTTTTCCAAAATGGGCTCGTTAAACACTAGTTGTTTGCCATTCATTACACTTCTCACATCATTAGCCGTCAGCAATTCTCCGGTTTTGAGGATAATGCCTTGTGCTCCAGCGTCCAGTACATCTACCCATAACATTTCATTCAGAATTTCACCCGTGAAAATCAAAACCTTCACACGAGGATATCGTTCACGTACTTGACGACATATATCTACACCAATAGTAGTACTTCCTCCCAAACCAAGATCCAATAGAAGCAAGTCAGGTTCCTGCTTGGCTATCAACGGCCAAAACTCCGTTTCATTCATTGCTGTACCAATCACCTTCGCATTGGGAATTTCGTTACGAAAAATTTCTTCCGTACCTTTCAGTTCCAACTTCACGTCTTCAACAATAATTACCGTAAATTTATCTTTCTCCATGCAATTACATTTATTTTCAAGTCTATACTTTGCAAAAATAATATTTTTAGCGACTTCATTACCATTAAACATTCAATTTTATTCCTAAAATATCCAACTTTTCTTTACATTTGCAAAATTAAAATGCAAACTGAACGAATTTATGACCGAAAATAAAAATGGCATTTGGTATGCTGTAAGAACTTATCATCAGAAAGAAAGCGAAATAGCCGAATTCCTAAAAACTAAAGATATTCCGCATTTCATTCCCATGATTTATGCTCAAAAGGGGAAAGAAGGAGAGAAACCGCGTCGTGTACTTGTTCCCGTGGTTCATAATCTGTTATTTATTCGTAAGTTTGCCACTATCGCCGATATGAAAATAATTCTGGCCGAATGTATTATTCCTATGAGTGTTATGAAAAGAGCCGATTCCACCGAATGGTGCCCGATTACCGATAAAGAAATGTATGAGTTTCGTCTTATTTGTGATCCCGAATATAAGGGAACTCTTTATGTCACTGAAGAAGAAGCTAATGTCAAAATTGGTAAACCGATACGTGTTATAAATGGTCCGTTTAAAGGTTTGGAAGGTAAACTTGCTCGCTATGGCAATCAGTATTTTGTAGTGAAAACCCTTGCGGGTCTTGGAGTGTTGCTCCGCATTCCCCGTTGGTATTGTCAAGTGGTGGATGAAAAATAAAGTCGATACAAAGTAAGATGTATCTTACACTTATTTATAAAGCATAACCAAACTGCCGGCTGTAATCAAACAAGCTCCGATGATAGTTTTAAAGTTAACGGGTTCTTTTAGTACTATAAAAGCTATTATAATGGTAAAAACAACGCTTAGTTTATCAATGGGGGCTACCCGAGATACATCACCGAGTTGTAATGCCTTGAAATAGAAGAGCCAGGATAATCCGGTAGCAATTCCCGATAATATAAGAAATAGCCAGGTGTGATGGCTCACTTCTTTTATTCCTTGCAAATGATTTCCGAAAATCACGATCCCCCAAGTCAATAAAAGGATAATTGAAGTACGGATGGCCGTTGCCAAATCCGAATTAACATCTTTAACTCCCACTTTTGCGAAAATGGCGGTTAAAGCAGCAAATAAAGCTGATAATAAAGCATAATATTTCCACATGGTTATATAAGATAATTTATTTTTTCAATACCGAATCCTCCTATAAAGATACCTATAAACAAACCGAGTGTCAGGATTCGAATGGCATCAATCAATTTACGGTGGAGAATAAGGTGAAAAGCATAGATTCCTGTTATGGTAAAAATTGCTGCCATAAAATAAAACGGCCAGCAGTTTAGACTATCCATACGGCCTATAAGTACAATCAATGCCGGAATCGAAAAAAACAGTGCAATGGCAGGGATAGCAATGGATATGGCATACCATAAATTCCATTTTGACTTGGATAATTGTATAGCCGAAAAATAGATAAGGAACGGACACATGGGAAGCATATAGACAGCCAATTTGGAACTGATGACAGAAAGAAGCAGCAATGTTGGCACCGATACACAAAGGTAGAATTTTTGCAGGTCACTCATTCCTTTTTCCCATATACCTTTTATATGTGTTGTTATTATCAGGAGAGTCCATGGGAGAAAGGAATAACTTGCAGCTTGCAGATAGTAATAAAACGGTCTACTGTGATGAAAGGAATGATAAGCTCTTCCGAACGTTTGATGAAAAAGTAGATTATATAAATAATTACCACCGCCTTCTACATATACCGTAAAGAACCAAATTGCACACCCTGTCAATAAAATCGAAAACGTTTTCCAATTCCAATATTTGAAAAATGATGATATTTTTTTGTTTATGACAAGATAACAGAACGTAGCTACAATCGGTATGATTATTCCCAGTGGTCCTTTACAGAACACTGCAAGAAAGAGATATATAGGAAATAGGATTTGTTGTCTGATACTATCATTTTTATTTACTGTCATATCATAAAAGCACCGAAGAGCAAGTATGATGAATAATGTCATGAGCATATCCATTCGCACTACGATTCCTGCACCTAGAAATAATCCACATGTCAATAGCATTAAATTTCCCGCTTGATTGCTTTTTTCAGAGAGTTCCGATTGACTCCATTTATACATGATATAAGCAATAATGAAAGCTGGGATGATAGAAAAAAAAGTTAATATTCCCATATAATGACCTCCGAAAAGCCATTTGCATAGCATTACAATCCAAAAATATAATGGAGGTTTGTCTGCGTAAGGAATACCATGATAACTAAATGAAAAGAAAGTACCGTTTTTCAAAGCTTCGTTCGCTATTTCGAGGTAACGCAATTCATTAGCCGATGTAAAGCTCCTGAACCATAATATAGGAATCAGAACTGCATAAATCAAAATATACAGATACTGTTCTTTCATCATGTATTTTTCCTTTATCATGCTCTCTTTTCATTTGTTTGATTCGCAAAAATATTTCTCGAATCTGTAGACATTTTGAAGATTACTTTGAATAAGTACTTTTGGGACTAATGTTGTTCTAAATGTAGGAGAATTCAGCATCTTCAAAGTTTATGCGAATTTCTATGATATTTTTGTAAATGAAAAGCAATGGTATGAAAAAATATATATACATCACATTACTTTGTATCATGGCATTCTTTGTGAATAATGAAGTCTTGCTTCCAGATATTATGGAGGCGAGAAATATCGTAACGGCACGGGAAATGGTATCTGACGACAGTTGGCTTGTTCCTACTATGAATGGTGAACTTCGTTTGGAAAAACCGCCGTTGCCTACTTGGGTGGCC
>CAZKSK010000049.1:0-12170 GCA_964555225.1 uncultured Bacteroides sp. | reverse complement strand
TGAAGAAATTCTTAAGGCCCTGATTTTAAGTGCGCTTCCACATGCACTTTTTTTTTACTTTTTTTTCGTCATATCCAAAAAAACGACTGAACTGCGGAAGTTACAAAAGAGTGGACGGAGCGAGACGGGGGTTCTTTCGGGGGAAGTGAGTTCATGGGCATTGGAAAAAGACTATGAAACAATTTGTATTTGACAAAATAGAAAAAAATCATATTCGAAAAAAATGAAACTCTATACGATTTGCAAAATAAAAAACTCGAGAAGCAATTCTTTCCTGTCATTTTTTTTACTATCTTCGCTCCACTTTTAAATTATGATATGATTGACCAAGCTACTATAGACAGGATTATGGATGCCGCACAGATTGTAGATGTAGTATCGGAATTTGTGACTCTACGCCGAAGAGGTGTAAATTATGTAGGGCTTTGTCCTTTTCATAATGAAAAGACTCCATCATTCAGTGTTTCCCCATCAAAAGGTATTTGTCGCTGCTTCAGTTGCGGAAAGGGAGGAAACGTGGTACATTTCATCATGGAACACGAACAACTGTCCTATTATGAAGCCTTGAAATGGTTAGCCCATAAATATGGAATTGAAGTAAAAGAAAGGGAATTGACTAATGAAGAAAGACAAGCCCAAAGCGTACGGGAAAGTATGTTTGTAGTGAATCAATTCGCCTGTGAATATTTTGAAGACATTCTAACCAATCATGCAGATGGAAAAGCTATCGGGATGGCTTATTTCAGGAATCGCGGATTCAGAGATGATATTATTAAAAAATTCCATTTGGGATATTGTTTAAGTCAAAAAGACGCTTTCAGTAAAGAAGCTATTACAAAAGGTTATCAGAAAGATTTTTTGCTTAAAACCGGGCTTTGTTATGCCAAAGATGACGGCAGTCTGGTTGACAGATTCTGGGGACGCGTAATATTTCCATTTCTCTCATTATCAGGAAAGATTGTCGGATTCGGAGGACGCGTATTAGACAGTCAGACTAAAGGGGTAAAAATGAAGTATGTGAACAGTCCCGAAAGTGAAGTCTACAAGAAAAGCAATGAACTATATGGTATATTTCTGGCTAAACAGGCTATCGTACGACAAGACAAATGTTTTTTGGTAGAAGGGTACACGGATGTCATCTCCATGCATCAATCCGGGATTGAAAATGTAGTCGCGTCATCTGGTACAGCTCTAACTCCCGGACAGATTAAAATGATCCATCGTTTTACCAATAACATTACAGTACTTTACGATGGAGATATGGCGGGCATACATGCTTCTATTCGCGGAATTGACATGCTGCTGGAAGAAGGTATGAATATTAAAGTCGTACTCCTTCCGGACGGAGATGATCCTGATAGTTTTGCACGCAAGCATGATGCGAAGGAATATCAAGACTATATTACAGCCCATGAAATAGATTTTATCCGTTTCAAGACCGGATTATTACTGAATGATACGAATCCCGATCCCATCAAAAGAGCCGAACTGGTAGAAGAGATTGTCAAAAGTATTTCCGTTATTCCCAATGCTATTATCAGAGAAGAATATATCCGCGAATGCAGTCAGATGCTCAATACACCGGAACTTACTCTCAGGCATGAAATCGGAAAAATAAAAGAAAAACAGGCACTAAAACCTATACCTAAAGATGTAACGGCTTCTCCTCCGGAAAACGGGATTTCGATACCTCCTCCGATGGACGAAAACACACCGCCTGCCGAATATGAATCCATGATTCCTCAAGAGAATCAGGAAGCCTATCCGTTCTTTGAAAAAGAAGAATTGATAATGAGCATTCTGGTACGTTACGGAGAAATGAAAATAGGTGTATCCGAAGACAATAAAGAGATTTCCGTAACTGAATTTATTTTCGATGATTTGAAAACAGACGAAATTCAATTACATAGTCCCTTACATAGGAAAATCATAGCGGAAGCCGCTAAACATATTCATGAGAAAGGATTTTCCTGCAGACGATATTTTTTAGCTTATCCGGATCCTCAGATCAGCGAACTGGCAGCCCGTTTATGTACAGACAGATACCAGTTGAGCAGATATCATTCACGCATGCAAGTTATCCTGAGTGAAGAGGACCGTCTCCCTGAAATAGTACCACATTTTCTTTTGGATTTTAAATACGCCATTATCAATGAAGAATTAAAACAAACAATAAAAGCTCTCCAAAAAGCACAATTCGAAGAAAAAGATTCAGAAAAATGTAAAAAAATAATGACTCATTACCAAACTGTTTCTAAAGTAAGAAACCGCATAGCCAAACCTTTGGGGGACCGTCCTTTAAACTGGGAATAATCTTATTTCATCAAACATGATGACTTATAAGATTCATAAATTCTTCTCTCGTCTTAGCCTGATTGAAAGCACCGGTAAAATCACTTGTTGTCGTGATTGAATTTTGTTTTTCCACTCCACGCATCTGCATACACATGTGACGAGCTTCAACAACGACCATTACCCCGAGCGGATTAAGAGTTTCCTGAATACAATCCTTGATTTGCAAGGTCATCCGTTCCTGAAGTTGCAAACGATGTGAAAAAATATCAACTACGCGAGCAATTTTGCTTAAACCGGTAATATAACCATTAGGGATATAAGCCACATGTACTTTCCCGTAGAAAGGTAACATATGATGTTCACACAAAGAAAAGAAATCAATGTCCTTAACAATTACCATCTGTCTATACTCTTCTTTAAATTTAGCAGAATTCAATATCTCTTTAGGATCCATATTATATCCACGCGTCAAAGTCTGCATAGCTTTCGCTACCCGATAAGGTGTTTTAAGCAATCCTTCCCGAGAAGTATCTTCTCCCAATAATTCCAATATTCTCTTATAATGATTTTCCAATTCAAGAAAATCCGGCGACATGTTTATTTTTTCTTTTGTCATCAATTCTTATTTTTCAACAATAATGGGACTCTTTACTATCGACATCTCCTTGAAGCCGGGTTCTTCTCCTAATTTTTTATAAGCCGACTGGGCTTGCGCCAGAGTACGGAAATTTCCTACTCTACATAGCCAACGAGGTGGCTGAAAATGGGTGTAAACAGCAGTACCCGGAAAAATATTTTTAATCTTCGCAGCCATTTGATAAGCCTCTTCACGAGCCTTCCTCGAATTGTCACCGGCATATACCTGAATACGGTATCCGAGTATTTTTATTTTCTCCACATCCTCATCGGGAGCAGTAGAACCTTCACCTAAATCGGCCAAAGATTCGTCCATTTTATCAAGAGCATCAGAATTGGTCAACAATTCAGTCAATCGAATATCTTGATAAACAGAAACCTTCCCTTTCCCATTGTCTCTTTCCAAACTATTAATAATATTCTCTTGAGCCTGCAATTGAATGGAAACGGAAAGAACAAGAAAAAAACTTATAAGTAAAGTCCGATATATTTTCATTTTTACACAGATGAAACGGCAAGCAGTGAATCGCTGCCTGCCGAATAAAAGTTTTTTCTAATTATTTAAAAGCGTCAATGATTCCCTTAAAATCAGCAACTTTCAATGCTGCACCACCAATTAAACCACCATCAACATCCGGATTTGCAAACAATTCCTTTGCATTGGAAGGTTTACAGCTTCCACCATAAAGGATCGTAGTATCATCGGCAACAGTATCCCCATATGTATCAGCTACCAAGAAACGAATATAAGCATGGATTTCCTCAGCTTGCTGCGGTGTAGCAGTTTTTCCGGTACCAATAGCCCAAACAGGTTCGTAAGCCAAAATAATATTGGCAAATTCTTCCTTTGAAAGACCAAAAACAGATGCCAATTGCGCTTTAACAACTTCATTCTGCTTATTTGCTTCACGTTCTTCCAATACTTCACCTATACAGAAAATAATTTTCAAACCATTAGCCAAAGCCAATTTAACCTTTTCGGTCAAAATATCAATCGTTTCATGATAATAAGCTCGGCGCTCCGAATGTCCTAAAATCACATATTGAGCACCTGTAGAAGCCACCATCTCTGCAGAGACTTCTCCTGTATAAGCTCCGGATACTTTATCTGCGCAATTTTCAGCTCCAACACCAATGATTGTTTCGTCAACAACAGGAGTAACTGAAGCTAAATGAATAAAAGGAGTGCAAATAATTACGCCACAATTCGGCTTATCGGCGGTCAACACTTCATTCAATTCTTTTGCCAAAGCAATTCCTTCTTGAAGATTTTTATTCATCTTCCAGTTTCCTGCAACAATTTTTTTTCTCATTTTTTTATGTTTTAAAGGGTTTAAAAATAAATCTTCTTTTTTTCTTAAATAAGTACTAAAGGCAAAAATGCCATCCAGTATAATCAACAAAATCAAAGGCAATATAAAACTTAACAATACCGTCAATATTTTATGCGGTATCTTAGCCTTGTCCAAATGCCCAATGGAAAGATTCTCAAGTTTATCTGTCAACTGATATTCATCGGGAATATCATGATTACTCCATTTATTAATGACAACACCTTTTTTAAGAAGAATTAATCCGGGATTGGAACGGACTATCGTTTTTAAAGCAATTTCATCCATCTGTCCAAAAGGATATTCAGCCCCCGCCCTGTCACGCCATGCTGCAATATCTCCTTCCAGAGATGACGTCAGGGCATAAAAGCCATAACCATGATCTTGACAATAATCATATAGCTCATTGATAAGATCCATCTCACTGTCATCCGTCTCCTTCAAGTTATAGGCAACCAAAAGGAAAATATAATTATCGCTGTTCAATATTTCATCAGTCAGATCTTGTCCATCATCGACTTTCTCAACAGAGAAATCCTTAATCGGCGGCTCATATCCTTTTTCTTTAACAATCGAACGACTATCCACAAAAGTCCATGTACTATCCGGATAATTATCTAAACTGAATTCCTTACGAACCCCATTCTTTTCTAAAATAAATTTAGTATCATATACTGTCGGTTTTGCGCCTTTCGGAATAACCATTTCCTGAGGAATATTTGCGCCAATATGATAAGGACGGAAATCAAAAATCGGAAGATGTCTCAAACAATATGCAAACACGACTATACAAAAAATAAATATATAAAGGGATGTCAACCATTCACTTTTCGGACGAATGAGCCTAAGAACCCTGTCATGCCAGCGAAAAACGGAATAGGCGGCAATCAATAATATGATATTCTTCCAGAAAGTTTCCCAATTTGTCAGAATGAGAGCATCACCAAAACATCCACAATCGGACACAGGATTAACGATAGCTAAATAAAGAGTGAATGGTGTCATAACCAGCATCATCACTAAAACGACAAGGGAAGTGAAACGTTTGCGGATTCCCATCAACAAATAACACCCCATGCCAAACTCCAATAAGGCAAGAGCGGCTGTCGCTAATAAAGGGAAAGAGACAGGAACCCAGGAAATCACGCCGAAAGCCTGCAAATAATCCTGAATTTTATATTGCATTCCCAACGGATCATTTGCCTTTACGAAACCTGAGAAGATAAAGACTATAGCCAAAAGAATTCGGCAAATATTCGTCCAAATCCCTATTACCGTATGTAAACGCTTACTCTCCAAATTCTATTTTTATCAATCCGAATACCGAATAGTTAATCATATCCATATAATTGGCATCAATGCCCTCGGAAATTAAAGTAAGACCATTGTGCGACTCAATTTCCTTTGTTCTGTTTATTTTCATCAGTATCAAATCCGTGTAAGAACTAATACGCATTGATCTCCAAGCTTCATCATAATCATGATTTTTTGCCAGCATCAAGTCCATCGCCTTTTTCACAAACTTGTCATATTCTTCCACAGCCTCTTCATAAGTCATATCCACTCTTTCCGTATAACCTCTTTCCAGCTGAATCAAACCTATGATTCCATAATTTACAATTGCAATAAAACAAGAACGGACGTCCTCATCATCCACTAGCGTTACCCCCTTCGTTTCTATGGTACGAATACGATTCGCTTTAATAAAAATCTGATCGGTTACCGAAGTAGGACGCATTATACGCCATGCCGCCCCGTAATCTTTTAATTTCTTTGCAAATAAATCCCTGCAAATTACAACAATTTGCTCAAATTGTTTTTTGGTATCTTTCATGACAATACTTTATTGGATGCAAAGATAAAAAATTTCCCCTGAATAAAATAAAAAAGTCTGCAAAGAATACCTTGCAGACTTTTCTCTTTTATTTTATAAAAACTAAGAACATTTCAAAACCTGACCTATTCTCAATTTAGTTCTACGGGTGATGTGATTCAACTTACACAATTCTTCAATGGTTACACCATTCTTTTTCGCTATGGAAGAAAGGGTTTCACCTTTATGAATCTTATAATAATGAACAGTAGCTTCTTCTATTTCATCCACCTCTTCTTCATTCTTATCTTTCTTAAAGCGATCGGACAATGAAGCTAAAGAAGCAAAAGAAACATTACGTCCGTAATTTCTAAACACATAAGTATCACACGTTACATCTTGCTGAGGGAAATTAAATAAAAGTTCAGGATTAATTGCCTGCCCCAGCAATCTCGTCTCAAAATGAAGATGTGAACCTGTGGAACGACCTGTATTACCGCCCAATCCTATAGGTTCGCCTGCATGTACGTATTGATCTTCATGAACAAGTTGCTTGGATAAATGCCCATAAATTGTTTCCAAACCATTATTATGACGAATCACAATATAATTACCATAACCACGACGCTCATATTTTACCACACGTACTCGACCGTCAAAAGCAGCACAAATAGTATCACCTATATAAACCTTGATATCAAGACCTTTATGCATCCGTCCCCAACGAGGTCCGAATCTGGATGTTATAACGCGACTTGATGTAGGCATTGCAAATCCTCTCAAATTAATTCGGAATGTATCGGGTAAAGCTACATTGCCATAAGCATTAACAAGATCATTATTCCAAGAAGGATAAAGATTATAAGAAGGGTATGCAATCTGCTCAGCACGAATCTGACGCTGAAGGGCGACAGAGTCAACTGCTCGCATCTTTTTGTCAAGCGGTGCTTGGCGGGCAATTAAATCTTGCGCCATCGTATTAGTCGTTACAACAGAAACAAAAATAATTGCCAAAAATTTAATTTTTCTCAAGACCATGCTTTAATATTTTCTCTAATATTCGTCACAAGCATACAAGAACGGCAATGTCGCTTGCTTGTACTCGAATATTTCTTCGGGTTTAAAAAATCGTTTTAATTCGATTTCTGCGTTTTCGAGAGAATCAGATGCATGTACTATATTCTCTTGAAAGCTCATACTGTAATCTCCGCGAATTGTGCCCGGGGCTGCTTTACGCCCGTTTGTCGAGCCCGTCATTTCACGTACTGTTTGCACGGCATCAACACCTTCATAACAGCAAACAATAACAGGCGATACCATCATTGAATTTTTTACTCGCTGAAAGAAAGGTTTTGTACTTAAATGAGCATAATGCTCGTTAAGTAATTCATCTGTCAATTGTATCATTTTCATTCCTGCTAAACGCAAGCCTTTGCTTTCAAACCGATGGGTTATTTCACCTACAAGTCCTCTTTGCAATGTACAAGGTTTCAGAATTACTAACGTTTTCTCCATACAAAATCAGAATTTACGGTTGTCTTTTTTGTAGTTAAACACAAAAATCATCTCAAAGATAATATTTTTTCTTTTTTTGCAAGCCCTGCTTTAACTATTTTTCATAATAAAGAATCCAAATGCTACAGCCCATACGACCGGAAACTAACGTATAATAGTTGTTTAGCTAATTTATATGTTTAAGAACATATTTATTCATTTAACAAACAAAAAACTCTTTTTATGAAATTGCAGTCCAATTAACATTATGCTTCTTTAAAGCATCCAATTGCTTCCACAATATTCTATTTTCCGATTTATTTTCATCAAAATCATCATCAATAACCTGTTGAGCAATCTCGCGGACATATTGAAGAAGTTGACCGTCCCGAGCCAAATTGGCAATTTTTAAATCGAAGCCGATACCGCTTTGTTGCGTTCCTTCCAGATCACCGGGACCTCGTAATTTCAAATCAGCTTCTGCAATCTCAAAGCCATCATTTGTCCGGACCATAATATCTAATCTTTTTCGGGTCTCTTCCGTCAATTTATATTTTGTCACCAAAATGCAAAAAGACTGGTCGGCCCCTCTACCCACACGTCCTCTTAACTGATGAAGCTGAGATAAACCGAAACGTTCTGCATTCTCAATTACCATAACCGATGCATTGGGTACATTCACGCCTACTTCAATAACTGTAGTCGCTACCATAATGCGAGTAATTCCGGTGACAAAGCGTTGCATCTCTTCATTTTTCTCTGCAGCTTTCATCTTCCCATGGATTTTACTGATTTTATACTGAGGAAAAGCTTCGCAAATATGCTCATAACCTTCTTCAAGATTTTTCAAATCCATTTTTTCACTTTCTTTTATCAATGGAAATACAAAATAGATCTGACGTCCTTCTTCTATTTGTTTCCGAATATTTTGATAAACACTGCTCATGTGATTTTCAAACTGATGAATAGTTTGAATGGGTTTTCTGCCGGGAGGCAGTTCATCGATGACAGATACATCCAGATCACCGTAAAGTGTCATTGCCAACGTTCTGGGAATGGGCGTTGCCGTCATTACCAATACATGAGGAGGGCAAATATTCTTATACCACATTTTTGCCCTTTGGGCAACGCCGAAACGATGCTGTTCATCTATAATAACCAATCCCAAAGAAAAAAAAGAAACCGTGTCTTCAAGAACGGCATGCGTCCCGATAAGAATATTTATCTCGCCATTCTGCAAACCGGATAAAACTTTTTCTCTTTTCTTACCTTTTATATTACCGGTAAGAAGTGCTATATTTATTTTCAGGCCAAAAAGTAATTCGGTAACAGTTTCATAATGCTGCTCCGCCAGAATTTCTGTAGGGGCCATCATGCAAGCCTGAAAACCATTATCTATTGCAATAAGCATACTCATCAAAGCAACCAAAGTTTTTCCACTTCCCACATCTCCCTGAAGAAGCCTGTTCATTTGCCTTCCGCTTCGCAAATCTTTCCGGATTTCCTTTATCACTCTTTTCTGTGCTCCGGTCAATTCGAAAGGAAGATTTTTTTCATAGAAAGAATTAAAGTGTTCTCCTACCTTCCCAAAAACATAACCTTTATATTTTTGCAATCTATTCTTGGCATATCGTAAAATACTCAATTGTATATAGAACAGCTCTTCAAATTTGAGTCTGTATTGCGCTTTTCTGAGCAATTCGGGAGTTTTAGGAAAATGGATCTGTCTCATAGCCTCATCATACGACATTAAATGATACTGTGAAACCAGATAAGACGGCAAAGTTTCGGGCAAAGGTTCCTGTATCAGTTGAAACAAATTCGACATTAATTTTTCCAATGCATGCGAATTAAGCGAACTGCGTTTCATTTTCTCTGTTGTATTATAAAGAGGTCGTAAACCCAACCTATCGATAAGAACTTCAGAAGCCGGATCTATATCCGGATGAGCAATATTAATCCGACCATTAAAAACCGTTGGTTTTCCAAAAACGATATACGGAGTATGAAATTTATATTTCCCTTCTATATATTTTATTCCTTGAAACCATACCAAATCAATAATACCTGTCCCATCTGAAAAATGAGCTACAAGTCTCTTTTGACGTCGTTCTCCAAATAGTTCAAAACTGAGTATTTCACCTTTAAGTTGAATATAAGGCATATCTCCATCAATTTCATGGATATAATACAAACGACTTCTATCTACATATTTATAAGGATAATAATGTAATAAATCATTTAAGGAAAAAATTTTCAATTCCTTGTTCAGGATTGCGGCCCTACTTGGACCGACACCCTGTAAATACATAATATCACGAGTAATTATATCAAACATTTATAACAAACTTCTTGCTATATTTATATCATAAGGTGTAGTTATTTTTATGTTCTCCCGATTCCCCTCAACCAGAAAAATTTTCGAGCCCAAAGTCTCAACAACAGACGCATCATCCGTAAAAGAAAGCATATAGTCCTGTTTATAAGCTTTTTTCAACAAAGAGGACTCAAACACTTGTGGGGTCTGTACCAATTTATAATTATTCCGGTCTACCGTTTCACTGCCATCCGGAGTCACACGACGAACCGTTTCTATAATATCAATAACAGGTATAACCGCTTTTTTTGTCCGGGCTTCTTCATAACAACGCGTTATTACTTCTTTACTTACAAAAGGACGAACTCCGTCATGAATTCCGACAAGACTCTCTTCCTGTACTAAAGCTAACCCGTTACAAACGGAATGGAAACGAGTTTCCCCGCCAAATGCTAATTGATAAGGTATCTTAAAAGAATATTTTTCACACAGGGAATTCCAATAAGGAACTTGATCTTGGGGTAGCACCAAAATAATTTGAATCTCTGAATCATTTTTGGCAAAAGCATCCATTGTTCTCATCAAAATAGGTCTTCCGTCAAGAAGAATAAATTGTTTAGGCTTTTCTCCTCCCATTAGCAAGCCTTTACCACCAGCAACTATAATTACATATTTCTTCATTCGGTTTTCAAGCTTCTTCTTATTATTATAAGGTATCAATCTCTTGTGTCTGCTCCCCACATCATTTTATTGCGCAACGTGTGGAAAAAAATATGATCGAGACGCTTTACAACTTTAATTTTATAATTGGCTTTACGAATAATTAAAGTAGCTTCTTCCTTGCAGCTCTCACTCCGTCCATCTATTGCAACTAAAAAATTATGATTACGGCTTTCTACCTTCAATGTAATTTCCCAATCATCACGTATTACAATCGGACGTACATTCAAACTATGAGGTGCAACCGGTGTCAGTACAATCGTTTCGGAATGAGGAACCATTATCGGTCCGCCCACACTCAAAGAATACGCCGTAGAACCCGTAGGAGTTGCCACCACAAGACCATCTGCCTGATAAGTTGTCAAATCCGCCCCATTTACAGCCGTACGGATACTAATCATGGATGAGCTGTCTCTTTTAAGAACCGCTATTTCATTCAATGCATAGGGATAACCGCTCAATTGAACACCTTCACTCTTTAAATGTAACAAAGCTCTATCTTCAACTTTATAGTGTCCGGCATATATTTCATCAAAAGTTTCATCAATTTCATCAGGTGAAACATCCGCCAAAAAGCCTAAACGCCCTGTATTAATGCCTAGAATGGGGATACCCGAATCACCAACCCTACTGGCAGCCTTCAAGAAGGTTCCATCACCTCCTATACTAATTACCATATCAGCCTTGAAAGGCTCATTTGCAATTAATCCGTCACAGTTAACCGTAATATCTAAATCATCTTGCAGAAAATGATAAAAATCTTCTGCTATAAGGACTTCTGCGTTCTTTCTTTTCAACAGTCCAATCAGTTTTTCAGCATATTTTGCTTTCTTTATTTGATAAGCATTTCCGAAAATAGCGAACTTCATAAAACGACTTTTTAATATTAATTTTGACTTCAAACAACACTTTTATCAGTTAATAACTGTATATTTGCATTATATAAACGCAAATATACGTTTTTAAAAGGATAAAAATAATAATTACAAGAAAAATGACAAAATTAAGTGTAAACATAAACAAAGTTGCTACATTACGTAATGCACGTGGTGGTGATAATCCCAATGTAGTGAGGGTAGCGTTGGATTGTGAACATTTTGGAGCTGACGGAATTACTGTTCATCCCCGCCCGGACGAGCGTCACATCCGTTATGCAGATGTCATAGACTTAAAACCCGTATTAAAAACCGAATTCAATATAGAAGGTTATCCTTGCGATAAATTCATGGAACTAGTAACTAACGTGAAACCTACGCAAGTAACTCTAGTCCCGGACAAACCGGATCAGATTACATCCAATTCGGGATGGAACACTGTCACCGAATTCGATTTTCTCAGTAATATTGTTACTCGACTGAAAGAAGCAGGCATTCGTTCCTCCATATTTATCAATGCCGATACAAAGATGGTAGAAGGTGCAGCTAAAATCGGAGCAGACCGAGTGGAACTATATACCGAACCGTATGCATCCCTATACGAAGAAGATCGGGCTAAAGCTATCGAACAATTTATCCGTGCTGCACAAGCTGCACGAAAAATAGGACTGGGAGTTAATGCAGGTCAT
>CAZKSK010000048.1:0-12372 GCA_964555225.1 uncultured Bacteroides sp. | reverse complement strand
GAATGCCTGAAATCGAGTTCGTATCAGGAGAAAAGGTTTCTTTGCCTGCAATGAATGTAGGTGTTATACTATCAGGAGGACAAGCTCCCGGTGGACATAATGTTATTTCCGGATTATTCGATGGAATTAAAGCCTTGAATAAGGATAGTAAACTTTATGGTTTTATTTTGGGCCCCGGTGGATTGGTTGACCATCAATATAAAGAATTGACAGCAGATATTATAGATGAATATCGTAATACCGGTGGGTTTGATATTATTGGTTCCGGACGTACCAAACTGGAAACAGAGGATCAGTTTAAAAAGGGATTGGAAATATTAAAAGAATTGGATATAAAGGCTCTGGTTATTATTGGAGGTGACGATTCAAATACAAATGCTTGTGTGTTGGCCGAATATTATGCTGCAACAAACGCAGGTGTTCAGGTAATCGGTTGTCCTAAAACGATTGATGGAGACTTAAAGAATGAGATGATTGAAGCTTCTTTCGGCTTTGATACCGCCTGCAAGGTGTATTCCGAAGTTATCGGAAATATTGAAAGAGATTGTAATTCGGCACGCAAATATTGGCATTTCATTAAATTAATGGGACGTTCTGCATCTCATATTGCTTTGGAATGTGCATTGCAGACTCAGCCGAATGTTTGCATTATTTCTGAAGAAGTCGAAGCTAAAAACATGTCCTTGGATGATGTTGTCACTTATATAGCTAAGGCTGTGGCAGCTCGTGCGGAACAAGGAAACAACTTTGGAACCGTTTTGATTCCGGAAGGATTAATTGAATTTATTCCGGCAATGAAGAGACTTATTGCAGAACTCAATGACTTGTTGGCAGCAAATAAAGAATTCTCTATGGTGAAACGTTCTGCTCAACGGGATTGGATTATTTCGAAGCTAACCAAAGAGAATGCAGATATTTATGCAAGTCTTCCTGAAGGTGTTGCCCGTCAGTTAACCCTTGATCGTGATCCTCATGGGAATGTTCAGGTCTCTTTGATTGAAACGGAAAAATTACTTTCTGAAATGGTAGGCAGAAAATTAGCTCAATGGAAAGAAGAAGGAAAATATGTAGGTAAATTTGCTTCACAACATCATTTTTTCGGTTATGAAGGACGTTGCGCTGCGCCATCTAATTTTGATGCCGATTATTGTTATTCTCTGGGTTATACGGCTTCTATGTTGATTTCCAATGGAAAGACAGGTTACATGTCTTCTGTTCGTAACACAACGGCACCGGCCGACGAATGGATATCAGGCGGTATTCCTATTACTATGATGATGAATATGGAACGTCGTAATGGCGTAATGAAACCGGTAATCAGAAAGGCTTTGGTCGATTTGAATGGTGCTCCGTTTAAAAAATTTGTATCTTGTCGTGATGAATGGGCAATCAATACAGATTATGTATACCCGGGTCCAATTCAGTATTTCGGTCCGACAGAGGTTTGTGATCAACCGACTAAGACTTTACAGTTGGAACAAGGCAAGTAAAATTATATGATATATTGGAAATAGTCCTCCTGTAGATTTCTGTTGGGAGGACTATTTTATTATTATGGTAAAGAAAAAATCAACAGGCAGAACTCGTAAACGGAAGACTTCTTCTAGAAGAAAAAAATCTTCTTCATCCATATGGAAATGGATTTTCTCTTCTTCCGGGCAAGGAAGAAAAGAAACTCCTGCATGGCTTCATTGGTTCCTTTTGTCTTTGATTATTATTGCTATGATGATAATTTTCTACCGTTACTTCATTCATCCTTATGAGTATAGATGGAAACCATGTACCGGTTGTCAATTGTATGAGATCTGTATTCCGGGTAAGTATGAAGTACATGGAATTGATATTTCACATTATCAGAATGAAATCGATTGGAAACAGTTAAGAAAAAGCCAATATAACAAGTACCCGATTCGATTTATATATATTAAAGCTACTGAGGGTGCTAGCATGTGTGATGCCGCATTCGAGCAAAATTTCGATTCTGCAAGAGTGAATGGTTTTATTAGAGGGGCGTATCATTATTTTAATCCCGAAGGTGATGCTGCGAAACAAGCTGATTTCTTTATCAGTAAAGTGAATTTGCAGGAAGGCGATTTACCTCCCGTACTTGATGTGGAACGAAAAGGAAGCAATAGTCCTGATGAACTTCGGAATAAAGTAAAAAAGTGGCTTTTCAGAATTCAAAAGCATTACGGAGTAAAACCGATTCTTTATACATCTTACAAATTCAAGACCCGTTATTTGACAGATTCTCTGCTAAATACTTATCCATATTGGATAGCGCACTATTATGTAGATTCTGTACAATACAAGGGACAATGGACTTTTTGGCAGCATACGGATGTCGGTAAACTTCCGGGAATCAGTGAGAGAGTCGATTTAAATGTTTATAACGGCCGTCTTGATGAATTCATGCGAATGACTATCAAAAAGAAAAAATAGGGAAAATCCTCTTTTATTATAGGGATTTCCCCTTTTTTTTTAATAAACCTCACATTATATTTGCAATGTAAAAAGATATATATTAACGTTTAAATAAGAGAGAATATGAAAAAGATTGTATTAGTATCCCTGTTGGCGATGACACTTCCGCTGATTGCTACGGCTCAGAGTGAAGATGATCTTTATTATACTCCTTCGAAAAAAAGTACGGTGACCGAAAGCACCACAACGCCTAGTGCAAAGCGTGATGTCAATATCACGACTGATAAGGTTACCGTAACGAATAATGCTCCTACAACAGTCATTGTTCGGGATTCAAAGGGTAATGTGAGAAATGTTGACGAATACAATCGTCGTTACAATTCTGAAGATTATAATTATTCGACGGACAATGATACACTTTATATCGATGAGAAGTCGGATGTTGATAAAGATTTAGATGGCCAGTGGACCAATAAATTTGATGGTACCGATGATGATTATGAGTATGCTACCCGTATCATTCGTTTCCGAAATCCACGTTATGCAATACCTATCAGTAGTCCGTTATATTGGGATATAGTATATGGTATTGGAATGGATACGTGGGACTGGAATGTATACTATGATGATTTCTACGCATATGCATTTCCGACATTTACCAATCGTTTATGGTGGGATTGGCGTTACGGTCCAAGTTGGGGCTGGAATAGTTGGTATGGATATTATGACGGTTGGTATAGCTGGGGATATCCATATTATTCCTATGGCTGGTATGGAAGTCCTTATTATTACGATTATGCATGGGGAGGTCACCCGGGTTGGGGTAGAACCGGCTGGAGAGGAAGTAGCTATGATCGTTATGCCGGAAGTCGCGGATATAATAATAGTTTTGCACAAGGACGATCTATAAATCGTAGTAACGTTAGAGGAACTGATTATATGTCATCCCGTAATGGTAGAGTTGCTGGAAGCGTCTCTAGATTTTCTCAAGGTTACAACGGACGCAGTGAAGTTACCCGTATGGGAAGTGTAGGAAGCCGTTCTATGGGAAGAGTGATTAATTCTCGTGATATGGGAAATTCCGTCCGTCCTAATAATTATTCAGGTAGTAGATCTATGATCGATAATATTGGTTCAAGCAGAAATATGAACTCTTCACGTGGTACATCAGGCAATGTTAGCACGTATAGTCGTGGAAGAGCAACATATGGTAATGGTTCATCCAGCATGTATTCGCGTCCTAGTAGTACACGTAGCTCGATATATTCATCGGAAGGCAGGACAAATAGAAGTGAAGGCACCTTTAGATCTTCTTCACAAAGCCGGAGTTTCAATACGGAAAGATCTTCAGGAAATTATAGCTTTGACAGAAGTACCCGTTCTTCAGGAAGTTTTTCTTCAGGTAGTGGATTTAGCAGTGGCAGTTCACGTGGCGGTGGCGGTTCTGTCAGCAGTGGCGGTGGTTCACGTGGTGGTGGCGGAAGACGATAAGTCTTTCGTCTCTTTTCAAAGATAACACGAGATGAAGAATGTATATAAGAGATGATATTAAAAAGAGAAGATTATGAAAACGAATAAAATTATCTGTGCGATAGTTGCATGTGCATTTACAGGAGGAGTATTTGCTCAAACAGAATATGATGTTGTAAAAATGGCCGGGGAGGATTTGAATGGAACAGCCAGATTTGTTGGCATGGGTGGTGCTATGGGAGCTCTGGGCGGCGATATTTCTACCATGGGAACTAATCCTGCAGGTATAGGAATCTATAGAAAAAATGAGATCGCGGCTACAATGGGAGTAAGTTCGGTGAAATTCAACGGAGAAGGAAAAACTATCCCTACCTTTGATAACATTGGATTTGTTTATAGTACAAAAATAGGCAATAACACTTCTTTGAGGTATGTTAATTTCGGCTTTAATTATCATAGGAGCAAGGATCTTAATAATACATTGACGGTTGATTACGGTAAGAATGATTTATTTGATTCTAACATTAATGACCAAATGTCTTTAACCCAACTCATGGCAGGAATGACAGCAGGTGTTTCACAAACCGATTTTGATGATTTCTTTTATAAATATCCTAACGATGTAAGCAATAGTAATTCCATGTGGAATGTGGGCCGGTTAGGACAACTAGGCTGCTTGGGTAATTTAATAGAACCGGGAAGTACATCTAATGGTGAACAATTGTACTTATATACCCCTGCAAATAGTGCACGTTATTATAGAGAACAAACCGGAGGAGTTGATGAATACGATTTCAACGTAGCATGCAATGTAGATGATCGTTTTTATTTTGGTGCAACATTAGGCACATTTAATGTGGATTATAATATCTATTCAGTTTATTCGGAAGGCTCCATATATAATAATGAAAACCGTTCCTTTACACTTCGTAATTGGCAAAAAACTTCCGGATATGGTGTTAATCTAAAATTAGGTATGATCATCCGACCGATAGAAACATCACCTTTCCGTATAGGTTTGGCAGTACATACTCCAACGTGGTTTAATCTGACAAATACGTATGGTACTAATTTGATGTCGGATTATGTAACGGATGATTATAATAATATAAATCCGTCTGATATGGAATGGGATTATGATTTGACAACTCCTTGGAAATTCAATGTAAGTTTAGGTACTACATATGCTAATGTACTCGCTTTGGGTGCGGAATATGAATATCAGGATTATACTACAAGTAAACTGCATAATGATGATGGCACTAACATGGAGGATGAAAATCAATATATGGATGAGGACTTAAAAGGAGTTCACACATTCCGTGTAGGTATGGAAGCTAAACTCGCACCTGAATTCAGTTTGCGTTTTGGTTATAATTTCAGCTCCTCTGTTATGAAGAAGAGTGCTTATAACTATATTTCGGCCTATAATTATACCGATGCCGCTTTTGCCAACGGTTTTCAACGCAATATATTTACTTGTGGGTTGGGATATCGCGGTAAAAGCTTGTTTGCTGACTTAGCTTATCTGTACAGTACGCAGAAATATGATTTTTATGCATTTGATAATGCCGATTTGATGGCTAAAGATATTAATTTAAATCGTAATAAGGTCTTGATGACAATAGGTTTTAGGTTTTGATTGATAACATTACATTATAATGAAGAAGTCTGGCTGATATATAAAAAACAGTCGGACTTTTTTTTATAATTCGGATAAAAAAACAATTATTTTTTGTTGCCTATTCAATCCTTTTACTTACTTTTGCATTACAAACAATGTATAATAAAACTAATGATTATAACAACTAAAGTTAATCTTTAATTAAAATGTATCCGTTTAAATTTGAGCCTATCCTTAAACAAACATTGTGGGGAGGTGAGAGAATAATCCCATTTAAAAAATTATCTTCCGATTTAAGAGGTGTTGGTGAAAGCTGGGAACTTTCTTGTGTGGAGGGTGATGAATCTGTTGTAGCAAATGGCTTGTATAAAGGCTTTACTTTGTCTCAATTAGTAAGAGAATTAAAAGAAGAACTGGTAGGAGAAGAAAATTATCATCGTTATGGTGACGTCTTTCCTTTATTGATAAAATTTATAGATGCCAGTAAGGATCTTTCTATTCAAGTACACCCTAATGACGATTTAGCTAAACATCGCCATAATTCTTTAGGAAAGACGGAAATGTGGTATGTGATTGGTGCAGATAAAGGCGCTAAATTACGTTCAGGCTTTTCGCAGCAAATTACGCCTAAAGAATATAAGGAAAGGATACATAATTCTACTATTACAGATGTTCTTCAGGAATACGATATTCATCCGGGAGATGTTTTTTATATTCCCGCAGGCCGTGTGCACAGTATCGGTGCAGGAGCCTTTATTGCGGAGATTCAAGAGACAAGTAATATAACTTATCGAATTTATGATTTTAATCGTAAAGATGCAAACGGGGATCTACGGGAATTGCATACTGAGTTGGCGAAAGATGCCATTGATTATGAAGTCTTGGATGATTATCGTACCGATTATGAATCTATAAAAGATGAGCCGGTTGAGCTTGTTGCATGTCCATATTTTACCACGTCTCTTTACGATTTAACTGAAAGTATAACTTGTGATTATTCAGAACTGGATTCCTTTATCGTTCTTATTTGCATGGAGGGAGATTGTGAAATCATAACGAACGAGGGTGACAAAACAACGATGCGGAAAGGGGAAACTCTTCTATTTGCAGCATCTACGGAAGATATAACTATTAATCCGGATGGAACTGCAAAACTTCTTGAAGCCTACGTCTAGATTCTTTTTATAAAAGACTTGATTTATTATAAGGATATGTCAAAAACTGACATATCCTCGGTAACATTACCTTCGGTTAACGACTTTATATTCAACTTGTAATAACTGAACAGTGTTGGAATCATATCGTCATCTGTTAATTTTTTCTCAATTTCCTCTTTTATATCACTATCCGCCTCTATCGATACATTAGGTTCTTTTACTACTAAAATTGTCCATATCTGCGAAGGAATTTTTATATAAAAGTATTTTTCTTTTTCAACACTCGTTACTGTTTCTTCATCAAATGAAGATGCAAAAGCTACTAATGAAGCCACACCAGTTTTCTCCGTTCTGCATGAATAAATCAGACTGTCATTTTTATTTCGTATAAGTGTTACATGTTTGTCTCCAAATATCCCTGTGAGGTTCAAGGTGGTATGTGCAAAGAACTTAATAGAGTCTCCCAAATTCTGTTGTATTGTATCTCCGTCGGCAATGAGCAGAGTATCTCCTTGATTATATGAATAATAAATATTTAGCTCATTTTAATCATCATATTTTAATTATCTTTAACCTGTAAGATACTATTTTATTGTAGATAATTATTATTTTTGCAGTACATCTTTAATAAATATTTTGTACAGCAAATTATTATTTACTGTAGATAATTTTATAATAAGGAGTACAACTTAGTATATAAATATATATAATATATGGCAATTCAATATCGTTTGACAAGGATGAAAGACAATATTAGCAGAGATCCTAAGACCGGATTTTATGCTCAAGTCGTTACACGAGGAACAGTTGATACTCAGGAATTATGTAAGGATATTGCCAATCGGTGTTCATTGACCGTGGCTGATATGAAAGCTGCTATTGAAGCTTTAACTCAAACTGTTGAAAAAAAACTTCTTGACGGGTATAATGTAAATATTGGAGATTTGGGTATCTTTTCAGTCTCTGCTGAGTCAAAAACAGTGGAAGAACCTGATAAGATACATGGTCAATCCGTAAAGGTGAAGAATGTTAATTTTCGTCCGTCAATCAGGTTAAAAGAGACAATGAAAAAAAGCAACTTTGTAAGAATCAACAAGAAATAGATTATTAATTTTAATAAAAACGAAAATGAAAAAGATTTTAGTATTAGTTTTGGGTATATGCTCAGTTGCTGCATTTACTTCTTGTAAATCAAGCGAAAGCGCCTATAGAAAAGCTTACGAAAAAGCTAAACAACAAGAAACGACGGAAGCTAAAGTAGCAGAACCTGTTCAAGTAACTCCTGTAGCTACAGCTCCTGTTAATAGCGCTGCAACAGCAAGTGTTACAGCTCGTTCTGAAAAAGTAACGGTTGTGAGCGGTGCAGGATTGAAAGACTATAGTATCGTTTGCGGAAGTTTCGGCTTAAAATCAAATGCTGAAGGATTAAAAGAATATTTGGATGGACAGGGTTATAATGCACAGATTGCTTATAACGAAGAAAGACAAATGTATAGAGTAGTCGTTGCAACCTTTGACACAAAAGAAGCAGCTGCACAGGCGCGCGATGCTTTCAAACAGAGGTATCCGAATCGTACGGACTTTCAAGGTGCATGGTTATTGTATAGAGTTTATTGATAATTTCTTTTTGGTAAGATAGAAGTCCTTTATTTTAAAAGGAACTTTTAAATGAAGGCAGAGTCTGTGAAGTCTCCGCCTTTGTTTATTTATGTTATTTTGTATTTAAATGCTCGGTATTCTCGGCTTTATTAAGTACATTTGCAGTCAATTATGGGTAGAATACTTTCAATAGATTATGGACAAAAACGTTGCGGGCTTGCGGTAACGGATTCATTACAGATCATTGCAAATGGATTGGTAACGGTCGCTACGTCAAGTTTATATGACTTTCTTGTAGATTATATGAAGAAAGAACCTGTTGAACGTATTATCATAGGACAGCCGAAAAAGATGAATAATGAAGATTCTGAGAATATGAAGAATATAGTTCCCTTTGTGAATCGCTTGAAGAAAAATTTTCCGGAACTTCCTATTGAATTTTTCGATGAGAGATTTACTTCGGTATTGGCTCACCGGGCAATGATAGATGGAGGACTTAAGAAGAAAGAGAGACAGAATAAGGCTTTGGTTGATGAAATAAGTGCTACAATCATTCTTCAAAGTTATATGGAATCAAAACGATAACAACGAATAAAAAAAGATATGATATTACCAATTTATATATACGGTCAACCCGTATTAAGGAAAATAGCTGAGGATATTACACCTGATTATCCGAATTTGAAAGAATTGATAGACAATATGTTTGAGACATTGTCTCGTGCAGATGGCGTCGGTTTGGCTGCACCTCAAGTAGGGCTTCCTATTCGTGTAGTAGTTATTGATTTGGATGTATTGTCTGATGATCTGCCCGAATACAAAGGATTTCTCCATGCTTTTATTAATCCTCATGTCCATGAAATTGCCGGAGAGGAAGTGAACATGGAAGAGGGTTGTCTGAGTTTGCCGGGTATTCATGAAAATGTGAAGAGAAGCAATAAAGTACATGTTACTTATTTGGATGAAAATATGCAGCCGCATGATGAGTGGGCGGAAGGCTATTTGGCTCGTGTTATGCAACATGAATTTGATCATTTGGAAGGAAGACTTTTTATTGATCATATTTCTTCTTTGCGTAAAACAATGATTAAGGGAAAGCTTAATATCATGTTAAAGGGGAAAGCGCGTGGCTCTTATAAGATGAAACAAGTGAAATAAAGCAAAATATGTGATTTTTTGCAAAATAGGATGAAACTTTTAAAGGTTTTGATAGCGGTGATCGTATTTCCTTTGAGCTTAAGTGCTCAAATAAATACAGATAGGGTAATGGCAATCGGAAGGAATGCTCTTTATTTTGAAGATTATGTTCTTTCTATTCAATATTTTAATCAAGTTATCAATGCTAAGCCATATCTTTATGAACCTTATTTTTATCGTGGACTTGCCAAACTTAATTTAGATGATTTTCAAGGAGCAGAATCCGATTGCTCTTTGTCTATAGATCGGAATCCATTTGTTGTTAGCAGCTATCAAGTCAGAGGGTTGGCTCGGATTAATCTAGATGATTATGCCGGGGCTGTTTCCGATTATGAAAAGGCTCTGAAGTATGATCCTGAAAATATAGGAATTTGGCATAATTTGACATTATGCAGAATGCAGCAAAAGGATTGGAAAGGGGCAGAATCCGATTTGGAGAAGTTACTGAATGTTTCGCCAAAATATACAAAAGCATATTTACTTCGCGGTCAGGTTTATTTGGAGCAAAAGGATACAGTTAAAGCCGAAGCCGATTATGATAAAGCTATTTCAATAGATCCGTATGATGGAGATGCATGGTCTTCAAGAGCCGGTTTGCGTCTGGCCCAATCTAAGTTTAAGGACGCTGAGGCTGATTATGATAAGGCAATTCCATTAGCTACAAAAAATGCGGGTAATTATATTAATCGTGCATTGGCTCGCTATCATCAAAATAATCTTCGAGGGGCGATGAATGATTATGATATGGCTCTTGAAGTTGATCCTAAGAATTTTATCGGGCATTATAATCGAGGTCTTCTTCGTTCACAAGTGGGAGATGATAATCGTGCAATTGAAGATTTTAATTTTGTGATAAAACTTGAATCTAACAATTATATGGCTATATTCAATCGTGCTATTTTGTTGGATAAAACAGGAGATTATAAAGGTGCTATAAAAGATTATACAAAAGTTATTTCTGCATATCCTAATTTTTGGACAGGATATTCTTTTAGAGCTAAAGCCCGCAGAAAAATTGGCGATTTGAAAGGTGCTGATGCCGACGAATTTAAAGTTTTTAAACAAGAATTGGATCGCCGATATGGTGCGAAGAAGACCGCTTTAAATAGCAAAACCCGTAAAAAATCAGATAAAAATATCGATGATTATCGGAAAATCGTAGTCGCTGATAATTCTGAGGCGGATAATAAATATCAAAGTGATTATCGTGGAAAAATTCAGGATAAGAATGTGAAGATTGAATTGGAACCTCTTTTCAATTTAACTTATTATGAAAAAACTCTGGAAGTAAAACGACCGATAAAATACTACAAAGCTATAGAAACCTTGAACAGAACGAAGATTTGCTTACTTCCTTTACATATTACGAATCAGGAAGCACCTCTTACCGAAGCTCAAGTTAAGAAACATTTTGCTTCTATCGATAAATATAGTCTTGCCATAACCAAAGATGAAAATAATGCGAAGTTACGTTATGCGCGAGGGCTTGATTTTTATCTTGTACAGGATTTTTCGAATGCAATAGAAGATTTTACTCGTGCCACGGTGCTGGATGAGAAATTCTTTCCTGCTTATTTTAATCGGGCTGTTGCACGTTATAAACAACTTGAATATCAAAAGGCAGAGCAAGAGTCTTCCGGTGAGACGGTTAGCGTTGGAAGTCCTTCGTCGGCGGTAAAGAACATTGATTATGAAATTGTTCGTAAGGATTTTGATAAGGTGATCGAGTTAGTTCCTGATTTTGCATATGCATATTATAATCGCGCTAATGTATTTTCTTTATTAAAGGATTATCATGCAGCAATAGCTGATTATACAAAGGCAATAGAATTGGACTCTACTTTGGCGGAAGCTTATTACAATAGAGGTTTGACTTACATTTACACGGGAAAAGTGAAAGAAGGTATATCCGATTTAAGTAAAGCCGGAGAGGAAGGAATCTATTCCGCATATAATATAATCAAACGTTATACAGAAGTAAAGAAATAACATTTTTTATTTGATTATACATAATAACTGAAAAGATTTCTGTATTTTTGCATTTTATTGAGAAATTCATTTGAAATTATGATAAAAATTACATTTCCGGATGGCTCTGTTCGTGAATATAACGAAGGAGTTACAGGTCTGCAGATAGCAGAAAGTATTAGTTCACGCCTTGCACAGGAAGTCTTGGCATGTGGAGTAAACGGTGAAACAATGGATCTTTCCCGTCCGATTAATAATGATGCTAATTTTGTATTATATAAATGGGATGATGAGCAAGGCAAACATGCTTTTTGGCATACAAGTGCCCATTTGTTGGCCGAAGCTTTGCAAGAGTTATATCCGGGCATTCAGTTTGGTATTGGACCGGCTATTGAAAATGGTTTTTATTATGATGTAGATCCGGGAGATGCAGTTATCAAAGAAGGTGATTTTCCTGCAATAGAGTCAAAGATGGCGGAACTAGTGGCTAAGAAAGAGACTTTGGTTCGTAAAAATATTTCGAAAGTTGATGCATTGGACATGTTTAGTGCGAGAGGGGAAACTTATAAATGTGAATTGATTTCAGAATTGGAAGATGGTCATATCACTACTTATACACAAGGTGCCTTTACTGATCTTTGCCGTGGTCCGCATTTGATTTCGACAGCACCAATTAAAGCTATTAAGATTCTTTCTGTTGCCGGAGCCTATTGGAGAGGGCATGAAGATCGTAAGCAGATGACTCGTATTTACGGTATAACTTTCCCGAAGAAAAAAATGCTGGATGATTATCTGGCTCTTTTGGAAGAAGCTAAAAAACGCGACCATCGTAAGATTGGTAAGGAAATGGAACTCTTTATGTTTTCCGATATGGTAGGTAAGGGTCTTCCTATCTGGTTACCGAAAGGAACGGAATTGCGTCTGCGCATGCAG
>CAZKSK010000047.1:0-12414 GCA_964555225.1 uncultured Bacteroides sp. | reverse complement strand
CTGGCCTGCTACCAAAGATGAGTTAATTGATTATGCTATTCGTTCCGGTGCACCATTGGAAGTAATCGAAAATTTACAAGAAATGGAGGATGAAGGCGAAGTATATGAGAGTATAGAAGATATTTGGCCTGATTATCCGAGTAAGGACGATTTCTTTTTTAACGAAGAAGAATATTAAAATATTATTTATGAAAAAAATATTTGGTGCGTGGATCTTGGTAGTAATATTTTGTGTATTACCTTCTAATGCTCAAGTAAAATTAGGAGTCAAGGGTGGCTTGAATCTTTCAAATATGTCCTTGTCCGGTTCCTTGTTTGATAATTTTAGATCGGAGAACCAGACGGGCTTCTTTATTGGCCCGATGCTTGATGTAAATGTACCAATTATTGGAATAGGCGTTGATGCCTCTTTTTTGTATAACCAATTTGGAGTAGATTTAAAAGGAGATAATAGCCAGAGTAATACGATAAAAGAAAAGACTTTTCAGATTCCGGTTAATCTTAAATATACAATAGGATTGGGTGATATGGCCGGATTTTATCTTGCTGCTGGACCTCAGTGGGGATTTAATATTGATAATGAAAAAGCCGAAGATGTTTTAAATGAAGCCATAGAAGGAAATTTTTTTAAGAAGTCAACGCTTAGTGGTAATATTGGGGCCGGCTTAAAATTTATAAATCATTTACAAGTCGGTTTAAATTATAATTTCCCGATAAGTAAAAATGGAGAAGTCTCCGATGGAATAGAAAGTGCTTCTGTGAAAGCAAAAACATGGCAGTTCTCTTTAGCTTATATTTTTTAATTATAAAGTGAGTTATATAACAAAAGGTGTTTATTCTTTATAGAATAGGCACCTTTTTTGTATCTTCGCATAAATATAATCCATGAGCAAATATATTGACGTCATATTACCTTTACCTTTAGCAACTTGCTATACTTATATTTTACCTGAAGATATTAGGCAGGTACAATTAGGTTGTCGTGTGATTGTTCCTTTTGGAGCAAAGAAATATTATACTGCAATTGTTGTAGATAATCAGGCTGTTGAACCTGTTAATTATGTAGTTAAAGAGATCTTTGAAGTGTTGGATGATCAACCTATTATCTATCCTATACAATTAAAATTTTGGCAATGGATTGCAGATTATTACTTATGTAATCTTGGAGATGTTTATAAAGCTGCTTTACCGAGTGGTATGAAGTTAGAAAGTGAGACTTTCGTAGAATATAATTCAGACTTTGAAGCACAAAGTGCTCTTTCCGTAAAAGAACAATATTTATTGGATTTACTTTCTGAAAATTCAGAACAAAGAATCTCTAAATTAGAAAAGGATAGTGGTATTAGGAATATTATGCCACTAATTAATTCTCTTTTAAAAAAAGGTGCGTTGTTCATAAAAGAGGGGATGAGAAATAGCTATAAGCCAAAAACGGAAACATATATCCGACTTGCACCTGACTATAATGATGAACAGAGGTTACATATTTTATTAGAAGAGTTAAAAAGAGCACCCAAACAATTAACTTTTCTTATGTCGTATCTGGAAAGTTCAGGTTTCTTGGAGACAAAGGAGAACAAAGGTGTTCTTAAAAAAAAATTATCTAATAAGACCAATGGTTTTGCTCCTTTTTTAGCTTTAAAGAACAAAGGGGTCCTTGAATCATATGTTTGTGAAATTGGACGATTGGATAAGAAACAGATAGTAGTGAAGAATGCACACGATTTGAATAAATTACAATTTGTTGCTTACAAAAAGATATTAAATATTTTTCAATCTCTGAATGTCTGTTTGTTATATGGGGTGACTTCGTGTGGAAAAACAGAAATATATATTCATTTGATTCAAAATGTTATTTTAAAAGGGAAACAGGTTTTATTTCTTCTTCCTGAAATTGCATTAACGACACAAATTACTGAAAGATTGCAACAAGTCTTTGGTACTAAATTGGGAATATATCATTCTAAATTTTCAGATGCTGAACGAGTGGAGATATGGCAAAGACAATTAAGTAGCGAGCCTTATGATATAATAATTGGCGTCAGGTCGTCTATTTTTTTACCATTTAAAGATTTAGGGTTGATTATTGTTGACGAAGAGCATGACAGCAGTTACAAGCAACAGGATCCGTCCCCTCGTTATAATGGACGTAATGCTGCTATTGTTCTTGCTTCCTATTATCAGGCAAAAGTTTTATTAGGGACGGCAACTCCAAGTATTGAAAGTTTTTATAATACACAGACAGGTAAATATGGATTAGTTGAATTGTCAGAACGGTATAAATCAATTCAACTTCCTAAGATAGAAATAGTCGATTGTAAAGAACTGAGGCGTAAGAAATTTATGAAAGGGCCGTTATCTCCGATTTTGATTGAGAAAATGAAAGAGACGTTGAATAATAAAGAGCAAATTATTCTTTTCCAAAATCGTAGGGGATATGCTTCTTTTGTGGAATGTAAAGTCTGTGGATGGGTTCCTAAATGTAAAAATTGTGACGTTAGTCTTACTTATCATAAAGGTCTAAATCAGTTAACATGCCATTATTGTGGGTATACTTATCGTTTACCTGATAAATGTCCTTCTTGCAAAAGTTCTGAATTCGAGAAATATGGATTAGGTACAGAGCGAGTAGAAGACTATGTGGGAGAAATTTTTCCTGAAGCTCGTATCGCCCGTATGGATTTAGATACAACGCGATCCAAATATGCATATGAACATATAATTTCTGAATTTTCCGCAGGAAAGATAGATATTTTGATTGGAACACAAATGGTTGCTAAAGGATTGGATTTTGATCATGTTAGTGTTGTTGGTATTTTGAGTGCTGATTCAATGATGAATTATCCTGATTTTAGAGCCTATGAAAAAGCCTTTCAACTTATGGTACAAGTGTCTGGAAGAGCTGGACGAAAAAATAAGCAAGGAGTCGTCATTTTGCAAACAAAAGATGTGGAATCGCCTCTGATCAAGTTTGTTGAAACAAATGATTTTATTCATTTTTACAATTGGCAATTATCTGAACGACAAATGTTTCAATATCCTCCTTTTTATCGCTTAGTTTATGTGTATATTAAACATAGAGATGATAATATTCTTGATTCCTTATCTTATGTTTTTGCGGAAAATTTGCGAAAAATATTCGGAAAAAGATTATTAGGTCCTGATAGGCCTCCTGTTTCACGAATACAATTACTTTATATACGTAAAATCGTTTTAAAGATAGAAACGAACATTTCTATGAAAGCTGTTCGCGAAATCCTTATAGAGGCAAAATCCAGTCTATTAAAAGATACTAGATATCGTTCGGCCTTGATCTATTTTGATGTAGATCCTATTTGAGTTCCTTTTAATTCTGGATAGCTGATCCGTGTATGATAAATGGTTCTTAATTTTTCTTTGAAAACTGTTTTACAGGTTTGAATGTCTTTGAAAGTGATTGGACAATCTTGGAAGAATCCTTCTTGTACTTGAGTGTCGACAGCTTTATCTACCATTGTTGAAATACTTTCTTCTGTATATTCTTTCATGCTTCTGGAAACCGCTTCTACAGTATCCGTCATCATAAGAATAGCCTGTTCTTTAGTAAAAGGATTTGGTCCAGGGTAAGTAAAGAGCGCGTCATCTATCGGTTCATTAGGATGCTCATTTTTATAGGAAATGTAAAAATATTTGGTTTTGCCTTTTCCATGATGAGTAGTAATAAATTGTTTAATAACATCGGGCAAATTATTTTTGTCAGCTAATTTAAGTCCATTAGTAACATGATTAATAATAACTTGCGCACTTTGTGTATAGCTAAGATTCTTATGTGGATTTACTCCTGCTTGATTTTCTGTGAAAAACACGGCATTCTCCATTTTTCCTATATCATGGTAAAGGGCGCCGGTTCTGACAAGTTGGCTTTTGGCTCCGATTCGATTTGCTGCCTCGGCTGCAATATTAGCAACTTGCATGGAATGCTGGAAAGTCCCTGGAGCAATTTCTGACAATTCGCGAAGAAGAGGACTGTTAATATTTGATAATTCAACAAGAGTAACATTGGAAGTGAAACCAAATGTTTTTTCGAGAATAAATAGGAGAGGATATACAAACATGAGAAATATACCATTAACAATGAAATAGTTGAACATACTCAGATCTATTTTGGCCAAATCATTAACTCTTATAAGTTCATATGAAAAATAAAAGAGTGAATAGGTAATTACAATTATAAGAGCAGATCGAATAAGTTGAGATCGCTGTGAAAGTTCACGTAGACTATAGATTGCAGCCAAGCCAGCAGCAAACTGTAAAATAATAAATTCATATGGATAGTGAAGTGGAATCGAGCATATTAAAATTAAAATACAGTTTGCCATAAATGCAGTACGTGAGTCCAAGAAAACTCTAATAATCATGGGAACCATAGCAAAGGGTAACATATAGACACTAAACAGATTATGGCTTACCATTAGTGAAGTAATGATAGAAAAGAATACAATAATTCCAAAAAGAAGAAGAATTGTGCGTTTTCGATCGAAATAATCTATTCTAAATAAGTGGAGATAAAGCATAAAACCCAATAATAATAGAGACGTAAATATGACTTGTCCTATTATCTCTACTCTTCTTTGTTTCAAAGAATTATTTCTCTTAATAGATTCTTTATTATATGATTTTAAGACACTGTATTTACTCGCATCTACAAGTTCTCCTCTATCGATAATTTTTTGTCCACTAAGTACCATCCCTTTAGCCCAAGAAATGTTAGATAAAAGTTCTTTTTGAGAAGCGTTAGACTTCTTTTCGTCTAGAACCATATTAGGAGTAATGTAATTATTTAAATTATATTGTTGAAGAAGGGCTTTATCAAAATGTGTTGAATCTGCATTTATGATATATTCATATGCTTCTTTTACAGTAAAAAAATTATTTATAGGATATGATATAGCCTGATTATTGTTGATAACCATGATGTTTTGTATGCTGTCTTCATTCATTTGTTCCAAGTTCATATTTGAAATAACTCCTTTTTCATATACAGCTTTAAGAGTTTGGAGTAAATATTTTTTATAATTTTCACTTATTGTGGCTTTCTTGTTTAAGAAGATTGACAGATTATGAATTTGCGCTATTTCTACATTATTATTTTTTTGATAATAAGGTTTATATAATGTCATTAAACTATCTTGTTCTTTTTTAATAACATCTTCACCTTTGTATATAGGAAAATCAAATGTTGCAATCAGTTGTCCGTATTGCCATGGACGGTGTAGGTCAAATTTATAATTGAATTCTTTTTCGCTTGGAAGAAATATTACAATTATGATAACAGCAGCTATGAATACTGCTAATTTGAACAATATGTTTTGGTAATGTTTCATTTTAATCTTTTCTACTGAGGCGAAAATAACAAAAAATACGATACGTTACCTAATTATTGGGTGGTTATTAAAAAAAATTGTAATTTTGCAAATCATAGTATGTTTTTAATATACAGGTTATGTCGGAAAGAAGAGTAAGAGTGCGCTTTGCCCCAAGTCCTACAGGGGCATTGCATATAGGTGGTGTTCGTACCGCTTTGTATAATTATTTATTTGCTCGTCAGCATAATGGCGATTTAATTTTTCGAATAGAAGATACAGATACAAATCGTTTCGTTCCCGGTGCGGAAGAATATATTATAGAATCTTTTAAATGGTTAGGCATTCAATTTGATGAAGGCGTTAGCTTTGGGGGGAATTATGGTCCTTATCGTCAATCAGAACGTCGAGATATTTACAAGAAGTACGTAAAGGATCTTTTAAATAAAGGGAAGGCTTATATTGCTTTTGATACTCCGGAGGAACTCGAAGAAAAAAGAAAAACGATTGCCAATTTTCAATATGATGCCCATACACGTATGACTATGTGTAATTCTCTTGTCTTATCAGAAAAAGAAGTAAATGATTATATAGTACAGGGAAAACAATATGTAGTACGTTTTAAGATAGAACCAAATGAAGACGTCCATGTTAAAGATTTAATACGTGGTGATGTGGTTATTAATTCTTCAATTCTTGATGACAAGGTCCTTTATAAATCAGCGGATAATCTACCCACTTATCATTTAGCAAATATCGTTGATGATCATTTGATGGAAATTTCTCATGTTATTAGAGGAGAAGAATGGCTTCCTTCGGCCCCACTTCATGTATTGCTATATCGTGCTTTAGGATGGGAAGATACCATGCCGCAATTTGCACACCTTCCTTTATTGTTGAAGCCTGATGGAAAGGGGAAACTTAGTAAACGTGATGGAGACCGTTTGGGATTTCCTGTATTCCCTTTGGAGTGGCATGACCCTAAGACAGGGGAACTTTCTTCAGGTTTTCGTGAATCGGGATATTTGCCACAGGCAGTACTTAATTTTTTAGCACTTCTAGGATGGAATCCCGGTAATGATCAAGAAATAATGACATTAGAGGAGATGATTCGACTGTTTAATATTAGCCATTGTAGTAAAGCTGGGGCTAAATTTGATTATATAAAGGGGATTTGGTTCAATCACGAATATATTTTGAATATGGATGATAGAGATATTGCCATGATGTTCCAACCGATTCTCCAGCGACATGGAGTTAACGAATCCTTAGATAGAGTTGAAACAGTTGTTGGGTTGATGAAAGGCAGAGTTAATTTCATCCCGGAATTGTGGGATACGAGTAGTTTCTTTTTCGTTGCTCCAAGTAAATATGATGATAAAACGGTTAAAAAACGTTGGAAAGAAAATTCTGCAGATACTATGATAAAACTGGCTGGCGTTTTGGGCTCTTTGAATGATTTTTCATTGGAGAATCAAGAATCCGAAGTAACCAGATGGATTGAAGATAATGGTTACAATATGGGCCTTGTAATGAATGCGTTTCGTTTAGCTTTAGTGGGAGAGGGCAAAGGTCCTCATATGTTTGATATATCGGCTTTTTTAGGTAAGGAGGAAACTCTGAGACGCATTCGACGAGCTGTAGAAGTTTTAAAGTAAGTTTATGTATAGCTTTGTAATATTTGTATATTTGATGGCTGTTAAGCTGGCTGCTTTATTTAATCATAAAGCAAGGTTAATGGTCAAAGGACATTCTGAAGTCTTTCGAATTTTACGTGATCAGATTGATAAGAAAGAGAAGTATCTTTGGTTTCACGCAGCTTCTTTGGGTGAATTTGAGCAAGGGCGGCCGTTGATGGAACATATAAAGAAGTCATATCCCCAATATAAAATTCTGTTGACATTTTTTTCGCCTTCAGGTTATGAAGTCCAGAAAAATTATAAAGGAGCTGATGTTATTTGCTATTTGCCTTTTGATACACCATTTAATGCACGACGTTTTGTGAGGTTAGCGCATCCTTATATGGCTTTCTTTATAAAATATGAATTCTGGCAAAATTATTTGAAGGGACTTCAGAGATTAAATATTCCGACATATAGTATTTCTTCCATTTTTAGGGAAAATCAGGTTTTTTTTCGCTGGTATGGCGGTACGTATTATAAAGTATTAACCCGTTTCACATATCTTTTTGTTCAAAACAAGGCTTCAAAAGAATTATTGGCAAAATTACATATATATAATGTTTCCATTATAGGGGATACTCGTTTTGATAGAGTCCTAACAATTCTTAATCAGACTGTAGATTTACCTTTGATAGACGCGTTTGTGAATGCTCAATCAAAAAATCCTGTAGAACGCAAGATTTTAGTTGCAGGAAGTTCGTGGGCTCCTGATGAAGATATCTTTATTCGTTATTTTAATGAACATCCCGAAATAAAATTGGTGATGGCTCCCCATGTAATAGATGAAAATCATTTAATTGAAATTTGTGAGAAATTAAAACGTCCTTATCTAAGATATTCTCAGGCTACTCTTCAGAATGTAAAGAATGTAGATTGTTTGATTATTGATTGTTTTGGATTATTATCTTCTATTTATCGTTATGGCCAAGTTGCTTATATCGGTGGAGGATTCGGTGTAAGTATACACAATGTACCAGAAGCTGCCGTTTATGGAATTCCTGTGATTTTTGGTCCGAACAATGAGAAATTTAAGGAAGCGATGGATCTTAAGTCGTTAGGTGGTGGTTTTGAGATACAGAATTTTGAAGATTGCCAAATTTTGTTGGACAAGTTTTTTTCTGATAAATCTTTTTTGAAAGAAGAGGGGAAAAAAGCCGGAGATTATATAAAAAATAACTCCGGCGCAGTTGAAAAAATATTTGAACAGATTCATTTGTGATTTTATTCCTTGTACCAACTTGCGTACATTGAATAATTGTTTGCAATTTTTTGATTTATTTCTTTCGATTGTTGAGAATTAACTTTCTTTATAAATTTAGCAGGCACACCAGCCCATAAAGTCCCAGGTTCTACAATTGTATTGCTTAAAATAAGAGCATTCGCGGCAACAATTGCGCCTTCTCCTATTATAGCATGATCAAGAACGGTTGCACCCATCCCTATTAATGCACCATCTCGTACTTCTGCGCCATGAATGGTAACATTATGCCCGATGGATACGGAATTACCGATTGTGATTATCGATTTTTCGTATAATGTATGTAGTACACTTCCATCTTGGATATTTACATTATTACCAATGTGGATACTATTAACATCACCGCGGAGAACCGCATTGAACCATATACTGCAATCCTTTCCAATTGTTACATCACCTATTATGGTTGCATTGTCGGCAAGAAAGCAATTCTCACCTATTTCAGGGGTAAATCCCCTTACAGATTTTATTAAAGCCATTTTATTTATTTTAATTAATTGGTTTTGTCGCTTCTTGAAGCCACAAAATTTCATTTTTATTTAAATATGGACTAAGTTTGGTAAAAACTTTGTGATGGTATTCATTCAGCCAATTTTTTTCTTCAACAGAAAGTTCATTAACAAGAATGGGTCTTTTGTCTATAGGACATAAAGTTAGTGGCTCGAACTGATAAAAGTCGCCAAATTCAGTTGATATACACGGAACAATTAATAACATATTTTCTATTCTGATACCATGCCTTCCTTCTTTATAAATACCTGGTTCGTCAGTCACAGTCATTCCAGGTTGGAGAATTGCAGGCATGTTATTCATGCGTATTTGGTGTGGTCCTTCATGAACACATAGGTATGAACCGACTCCATGACCGGTACCATGTCCGTAGTTGATACCGTTTTTCCACATTTCAGAACGAGCAAGTATATCTAATTGAGTTCCACATGTTCCTTTTGGAAAAATAGCTTTAGATAAATTAATATGCCCTTTTAATACTAATGTATAGTCTTTCTTTTCTTCTTTAGTTAACTCTCCTAATGCGATTGTTCTAGTTATATCAGTAGTTCCATCTTGATATTGGGCTCCACTATCCAATAAAAGCAAACCGGAAGGTTTCAGAAAAATATTACTTTCCATATTTGCTTCATAATGTACTATGGCGGCATGTTCTTGAAAAGCTGCAATCGTATCAAAACTGATGTCACAGAATAAGTCTTGTTTTGAGCGAAGCTCAAATAATTTGTGATCTACATCTATTTCTGAAATATTACCAGAGTTAACATTTTGTTCTAACCATATTAAAAAACGAACCATGGCTATGCCATCTTTTATCATAGCTGAATGATATCCATCTATTTCTTTTTTATTTTTAATGGCTTTCATATATGGAATAGGTGATTCTTTTTCTAATATTTTACAGGAAGAAGGTAGTATCTTTTTTATAGTTATACTTGTCGTTTTGCTATCTAGTATCAGAGATGACAAATTGGTAGAGTTTAAATCTTCTATAAATTCATCGTATCTTTTGACTTTAATTTCAATTTGGTTTAAATATGATATAACATTTTCCGGGAGTTTCACCTTATCTATATATATAATGATTTTATTGGTTGTGACCAATAAATAACTTACGAAGACAGGATTACAGTGGGTGTCAGAACCTCTCATATTCAGGATCCATGCAATATCATCTAAAGTCGATATAAAAATTCCATCTGCATTATTTTCATTTAAAAAAAATCTTATTTTTTTAATTTTGTCTTTTGTTTCTATTCCAGCATATTTAATAGGTTGTAAACGAATTGGTTTTGTAGGAATTGAAGGGCGCTTTTCCCATAATGCTTGAGCTGGATCATAGAAAAAAACAGTCTTGATGGAATGTCCTATTAGAAAAGTTTCTATGGTTTCAGCATCTTTGATACTATATATCCATCCGTCAATTCCTACAGTCATATTTGATGTTAGAACAGAAGAAATCCATTCTTGTAATGAGGGCGTTTCTGGAATAGATTCTTTCATTAATTGAAAGGGTGTACCCGATAATTGATTTTCTGCTTGTAGAAAATATCGAGAGTCGGTCCATAGAGCAGCTTCGTTTGCTGTTACAACAGCTGTACCTGCGGATCCAGTAAAACCAGTAATCCATTTTCTTGTTTCCCAATGGTCTGGAGTGTATTCTCCAAAATGAGGATCAGTTGTAGGAAAAATAAAAGCATCAATTTCGTGTTTTTTCATCCATATTCTTAGATTCTCAACCCGATTATATATTTCTTTTTTTTGCATACCTATTTCTTCAAGAGTTCTGCAAAAATAAAGAAAAGTGACTAATAATCAAAAAAAAGCAGAAAAGTTTTGGTATAAAAGAAAGTATGTGTAATTTTGCGCCGCGAAATATCTCGCAAACAACGATTAATAATATTAAATTTTTAAAAATGATTGTAGTACCTGTAAAAGAAGGCGAAAACATTGAAAAAGCGCTGAAAAAGTTTAAAAGAAAATTTGAGAAGACTGGTGTTGTTAAAGAATTACGTTCAAGACAACAATATGATAAACCTTCTGTATTAAAGAGACTTAAACAAGAACGCGCTATCTACGTTCAGAAACTTCAGCAAGTAGAAGAATAATTTATTGCAATATTTTTTGAAGTATTGAATTTATTTTCTATATTCGTTGCTAAATATAGCAGCGATTCTTATGTTAATAGATACTTTTTTAGATTATCTTTTGTTGGAACGTAACTATTCTGAAAAGACGATAGTAAACTACAAAAAAGATTTAGAAGAATTCAAAGCATTTTTTGAAAATGAAAATGATGAATGTACTTGGATAACTGTTGATTCCGATATGGTTCGTCGCTGGGCAGTCAATTTGATGGTCTCTCCTAATAATTGCAAGGCCGTGTCAGTCAATAGGAAGTTAAGTACTCTTCGAACTTTTTATAGATTTCTTCTTTCCAGAAAGGTGGTTGCGATTAATCCGATGCGTAAAATTAGGGGACCAAAGAAAAATAAAGTACTTCCTGTTTTCGTTAAGGAGAATCAGATGGAGGAGATTCTAAATGATTCTAATTTCAAAAATGATTTCGTGGGTATTAGAAATCGATTGATTATCGAAATGTTCTACGAAACAGGAATAAGACGAGCAGAATTGATATCCTTAAATAATTATGACATTGATTTAAGTCTTAAAAATATTAAGGTGTTGGGAAAGCGTAATAAAGAGCGATTGATCCCATTCGGTCCTGAACTTTATGAGGAAATTATGAAGTATATTGATATAAGAAATGAATTTTTTGGAGAAATATCAGATTCTTTTTTCGTAAATCGGAAAGGAAATAAGATGACTGCTAATGATGTTTATATTATTGTGAAAAAAGAACTGTCAAAAGTTGTAACATTAAAGAAATGTAGTCCACATGTTTTAAGACACACCTTTGCCACCTCAATGCTTAATAATCAAGCTGAGCTAGTTGCAATAAAAGAACTTCTAGGACATAAGAGTCTTTCAACTACAACGATTTATACAAATACAACTTTTGAAGAACTGAAAAAAGTTTATAAACAAGCCCATCCTAGGGCATAATTTAAAGGAGGTCATTATGGAAATTAAAATTCAGTCAATTCACTTTGATGCTTCAGAACAATTACAAGCTTTTATTAATAAGAAAGCAGGTAAGCTGGTTAAATATTACGAAGAAATAAGAAAGGTAGAGGTGTCATTGAAGGTTGTTAAGCCTGAATCTGCATTAAATAAGGATGTGTTGATAAAAGTATTTGTTCCTAATAATGATATGTATGCTGAGAAAGTTTGCAATACATTTGAGGAAGCTGTTGATGAATGCGTATCTGCACTGGAGAAGCAATTATTGAAATACAAGGAAAAGCAATCTAAGAAATAAAAAAAATCATAAATATTTTTGAGATTAAAAATAAATGTCTAAATTTGCAGCCGTTTCGCATCCCTTGTAGCGGCTGCATTTTTTTGAAATGCCTCTTTAGCTCAGTTGGCCAGAGCACGTGATTTGTAATCTCGGGGTCGTTGGTTCGAATCCGACAAGAGGCTCAAGCTAAAATTAGGGTGTGAAATGGGTGGTTACCAGAGTGGCCAAATGGGACTGACTGTAACTCAGTTGTCTTTC
>CAZKSK010000046.1:0-12494 GCA_964555225.1 uncultured Bacteroides sp. | reverse complement strand
CTGGTTACTTCCTTATGCAGCCTTTTGTTATCTTCGTGATGAAAACAAAACTCCTGATTTCAGACAATGGAAGGCATATCAAACTTTTAAATATGAAGAAATAGAATCTCTTTGTACTCCGGACAGTCCCTGCTATAAAAAAATTGCTTTTATTTATTATATACAATATAATCTGCATATCCAGCTACTTGCGGTTAATAAATATGCCCGTTCAAAGGGTATTATCTTAAAAGGAGATATTCCTATCGGCATTAGCCGTAATAGTGTAGAAGCTTGGATTGAGCCTTATTACTTCAATATGAATGGACAAGCAGGCGCACCACCTGATGATTTCTCGGTAAACGGTCAGAATTGGGGATTCCCCACCTACAATTGGGACGTCATGGAAAAAGACGGATATCAATGGTGGTTGCGTCGCTTTAAAAAAATGGCAGAATATTTTGATGCTTACCGTATTGACCATATTTTGGGATTTTTCCGTATCTGGGAAGTTCCTTTAAATGCTGTTCATGGATTACTTGGGCAGTTTGTTCCGTCACTTCCGTTAAGTATCGATGAAATTCAAAGCTATGGTCTTAGCTTCCGAAAAGAGGCATTTACCTGTCCTTTTATCAATAATTACGTAATAGACAGAATTTTCGGTCCTCATGCGGATTATGTTAAGAGTACATTTATACAGCCTTTGCAGTATGATCTCTACGAAATGAGACCTGAATTCAATACCCAAAGAAAAATAGAAGTTTATTTTCATGAGAAAAATGATAAAACGAGTATTTGGATTCGTGATGGACTTTATTCTCTTATCAGTGATGTTTTATTCATAGAAGACCGAGCTCAAAAAGGGATGTTCCATCCACGCATAGCAGTCCAACATGATTTTGTTTATGAAGCATTGGGCTGGCAAGAAAAAGAAGCCTTCAATCATTTATATGATGACTATTACTATCGCCGGCATAATCAATTTTGGTACAACGAAGCGATGAAAAAATTGCCTGTATTGATACAAGCAACGCGAATGCTTGTCTGTGGAGAAGATTTAGGCATGATACCAACTTGTGTTCCTACTGTAATGAAGCAACTCCAAATTTTAAGCTTGGAAATACAACGTATGCCAAAAAATCCTGACAATGCATTTGCCCATGTTCACAACTATCCATACCGCTCCGTTTGTACGATCTCCTCACATGATACTTCTACTTTGAGAGGTTGGTGGGAAGAAGATTACGGACGAACAAATTTCTATTTTCATGAAGAATTACGGCAGTGGGGTGATGCTCCTATGACCGCTAACGGATGGATCTGCGAGGAAATTATCGCACGTCATTTATACTGCCCATCCATGTTGTGTATCTTGACATTGCAGGACTGGCTGTCTATGGATGAAAACATACGTTATCCGGATGTGAAAGCCGAACGTATCAATATACCGGCCGACCCACGACATTATTGGCGTTATCGAATGCATCTTTCTTTGGAAGATTTAATGAAGTGCAATACTCTGAACGAAAAAATACGTTTATTAATTGATAACAGCGGTAGGAACCAAGAATAGCAATGACATATGAAAAAAGGACTGTTAATATTTATTTGTAGTATATACTCCGTGCTTCTCGCAGCTGAAAGTATAAAATCACCTGATGGCAACATTACCGTAAGTTTCAATATAGACAATGGTGTTCCTACTTATCAAATGAGTTACAAAGAGAAACCGGTTATTAAAAAAAGCTCATTAGGTTTTCAACTGATGGATGGGAATGATTTAATGACAGGTTTTTCCCAACAAAAAGTTGAAACAAATACTTTTGATGAGACATGGAAACCTGTATGGGGAGAAGAAAAAGAAATACGCAATCATTACAATGAATTGGCTGTCACTCTCAATCAAGAATCTACAGAAAGACAGATGATAATCCGTTTTCGCGTATATGACGACGGAATAGGACTGCGTTATGAATTCCCTCAACAAAAGAAGCTCATTTATTTTGTCATTAAAGAAGAGAAGACACAATTCGCCATGGCCGGAAATCATAAAGCATTTTGGATTCCCGGAGATTATGATACTCAAGAATATGACTATACTACATCACGTCTCACTGAAATCAGAGGACTGATGAAACAAGCCATTACGCCGAATTCTTCACAGACGGAATTTTCCCCGACAGGAGTACAAACCGCCTTGCAAATGAAAACAGATGACGGTTTATATATTAATATTCATGAGGCGGCATTAGTGGACTATCCATGTATGAATCTAAATCTGGATGACAAGAATCTTATTTTCGAATCATGGCTCACACCTGATGCACAAGGTGCAAAAGGTTATATGCAAGCACCCTGCCATACTCCTTGGCGCACAGTCATAGTAAGTGACGACGCTCGCAAAATTCTAGCATCCCATCTTACTTTAAATCTGAACGAGCCTTGTAAACTGGCTGATACATCCTGGATCAAACCGGTAAAATACATAGGAGTATGGTGGGAAATGATTACAGGAAAAGGCAGTTGGGCATATACGAATTTACCTTCGGTAAAATTGGGAGAAACAGACTATAGTAAGTGTAAACCGAATGGCAAACATACAGCCAACAACGATACCGTTCGCCGTTATATAGATTTTGCAGCTCAAAACGGGTTCGACCAGGTTTTGGTGGAAGGATGGAATGAAGGCTGGGAAGACTGGTTCGGGAAATCAAAAGACTATGTTTTCGATTTTGTCACTCCTTATCCCGATTTTAACATCAAAGCATTGAACGACTATGCTCATAGCAAGAATATCCGTCTAATGATGCATCACGAGACTTCCGCATCCGTACGGAACTACGAACGTCACATGGACGAAGCTTATAAACTGATGAATCGATACGGATATAATGCCGTTAAAAGCGGTTATGTAGGTAATATTATTCCTCGCGGTGAACACCATTATGGACAATGGATGGTGAACCATTATCTGTATGCCGTAAAAAAAGCGGCAGATTATCATATCATGGTCAATGCTCACGAAGCAGTACGTCCAACGGGACTTTGCCGAACCTACCCTAACCTTATAGGAAATGAATCGGCACGCGGTACCGAATACGAAGCCTTTGGCGGAAATCATCCGGATCATACTACCATTTTACCTTTTACCCGTTTAATGGGAGGACCGATGGACTATACTCCTGGAATCTTGGAAACGCAAATATATACATTTGTTCCGGGAGGTTCATATGTGCGAAGTACATTGGCCCGTCAATTGGCATTATACGTCACAATGTATAGTCCGTTACAGATGGCAGCTGATCTTCCACAGAATTATGAACGTTTTATGGATGCATTCCAATTTATCAAGGACGTCGCTGTCGACTGGGATCAAAGCATTTATCTGGAAGCCGAACCCGGAGATTATATTACAGTAGCACGCAAAGCCAAAGGCAGTAATAATTGGTTTATCGGCAATACAAGCGATGAAAAAGGTCATGTTTCAACTTTAAGACTCGATTTTTTGGATAAAGAGAAGAAATATACCGCTACTATTTATGCCGATGCAAAAAACGCTCACTTTAAAAACAATCCGAAAGCTTATACCATTACGAAGAAAACAGTAGATGCCAAAACGGTACTTCATTTAAAAGCAGCACCCGGAGGCGGCTATGCAATTAGTATTTTTGAAAAAAAATAAACTCATATAATCCATGAAGAAATTTATATTGGCAACCGGACTTGTATTCATTTCTACAATGATGCAAGGCATAAATGTTAACAAGATTGATCCGGAATTCTGGTTTACCGGAATGAAAAACCCCGAGCTTCAGTTAATGATCTATGGACAAAACATAGGAAACAGTGAATTCTCCGTTGATTACCCGGGAGTAAAAATAGAAAAGAGAGTTTCTCTGGATAGCAAAAATTATATGCTTGTTTATCTCAATCTTTCTTCAGACGTGAAACCCGGCAAAATGAAATTAACGTTCAAAGAAGGCCATAAAAAACTTATTAGAGAGTATGAAATATACAACAAAAGCAATTCTCCACATATAGGTTTCGACGCCTCTGACGTTCTTTATATGTTAATGCCCGACCGCTTTTCCAACGGGAATCCGGAGAACGATCAAATAAAGGGAATGTATCCTTATACTGTTGACCGCAAAGAACCCAGTTTACGTCATGGAGGTGATCTGGCCGGGATAGAGAATCATCTGGATTATTTTACCGAATTAGGTGTTACTGCATTGTGGTTTACCCCGGTTCTTGAAAATAATACTCCGGACAATATACAATATAAAAGCAGTACTTACCACGGTTACGAAACTACCGATTACTATAAAGTAGATCCACGCTTCGGTACGAACGAAGAATATCGTAAACTTATTGCCGAATGTCATCGGAAAGGTTTAAAAGTCATAATGGACATGATCTTTAATCATTGTGGAAGCAAACATCCTTGGGCCTTGGACAGGCCGTTAAAAGATTGGTTTAACGATCCCGCAGGAGAAGGTAAATATATGCAAACATCCTATAAATTAACTCCGCAAGTAGATGAGTATGCTTCCGATTGGGATTACAAAGAAATGGGCGAAGGTTGGTTTGTACGTACAATGCCCGATTTGAATCAAAGAAATGAACATGTTGCCAAGTACTTGATACAAAATAGCATCTGGTGGATTGAATATGCCGATATCGACGGTATCCGGATGGATACATATCCCTACGCCGATTATGACATGATGGCTGAATGGCTGAAAGAACTTTTCAATGAATTTCCCAATTTCAATGTAGTCGGTGAAACATGGAATACAGAACCGGCCTATACAGCTTCCTGGCAAACCGGCAGCAAAATACCTCCTCACGGCAAGGACAGCCATTTGAAAACCGTAATGGATTTCAGTTTCTTCGATAAGATAAACCAAGCTAAAAAAGAAGAAACCGATGCATGGTGGAATGGCCTCAATAGAATCTATAACAACTTCGTTTATGACTATTTATATGCCGATCCGCTTCATGTAATGGCATTCCTTGAAAATCACGATACCGATCGTTTTTTAGGAGAAGGACAAGATATTCCATCACTAAAACAAGCTCTTACTCTCCTTCTCACGACAAGACGTATTCCACAACTTTATTATGGAACCGAAGTTTTAATGAACGGAACAAAAGAAAAAACGGATGGGAACGTACGCAAAGACTTCCCGGGAGGATGGAAAGATGATTTGCGAAATGCCTTTACGAAAGAAGGCCGAACTCCTGCCCAAAATGATATGTTCAATTTTTGCAGTAAACTGTTGCATTGGAGAAAAGGGAATAATATCATAGCCAAAGGAAATATGAAACAATTTATTCCTTTCAATGGCGTTTACGTATATACCCGCAGTTATCAAGGAAAAAGCATCATTGTTCTCTTAAATGGCAATGACAAAGAAACCGAGATCCCGACAAAACGTTATGCCGAAGTATTAAATGCCGGCAAAGAAGGAAAAGATATTATCAGTAATAGGATTATTAATCTCAGCGAAGAAACAATCAAACTCGCTCCCAAAGAATCTTTGATTCTAGAGTTCTGACAGAAAATTAACGTAAGTTCAATTGAAACAACGAAAGTCCGAATAAAGTAGTATAAAATTTATCATTTTCTCAGAAAAGATAAAACGAATGAACATGTACAAATAAGGTCCGTGATACTTTCCTTATTCAGCGAAAACTTTTTTTCTTTTTTACATTCTCATTACAACTGACAAAGCACTATGAATCAATACGAAACCAGTTAGAATGTGATTTTCACAAACGCACTTCCGAATTTTTTTACGCTGTAAAAAAAGCGGCTTCTTTTCGAATTAAGAAAGATTCTGCCGGTACATTTCAAAACGACCGTAATAAAAACTCATCTGCCTATAGCCGAACGATTGTTTGGCTATAGGCAGATGATCGGCTGATTACGGGCAAACGATTGTTTGCTACATATCAAACGAAAATGCAATTAGAATGAAACGACATTCAGATTTTTGTCAACCAAAATGCCATCTTTTATCTTCATGTTGAATTTTACTTTTTTCTTTGCCTTGAATTTTAAAATACACAAATCAGAATTCCCATTCAATGCAACCTTATCACCTATATTCACAAAAGTGGGATATAAGGCCTTTTCACCGGAAGTATGCAGCCTATCATAGGTCAGATTCTCCATATCTTTTAAATTCAACGGTTGAACTCCCTCATATTCGTATTCTTGCTGAGAATAGGGCAGAGCAAAACTAAAAGCATTAACAGAACGAAGATTATGTCCTTTTACCATAACTTCTATCTCCTCTCCGGCATCATACTGCTGCTTTGCAGTCCAAAGTGAAAGATTCCCCGTAAGCTTCTCTATTTGTACACTAGAAACACCATCCTCTAACTGAATCGCCACATTAGAAATATCATATGCATCAATAAGCTTATTACCATTAATATCTCCTTTACTTACATATCCGTCAAAATCGGAATCGCCTTGGCGTAATCCGGTATAATTCATATAGGAAGTTAAGTCATTACTATCAATCTTGCCGTCATTATTAATATCACCCGGTAAAAAGCTATCTGTACCAGGAACTTTAAAGACATATAACTCACGACCCGAACCATAGCCATTCACTCCTTCTGTTATTTCCAATTTAATATATCGGGCTACCGGATGATTTTTAAAGCGGAATTCTTTTGTTTCACCATTGCGATCCCACTGAAATATACCGGACTCAACCCAATTGATTTTATCCATACTATAAAACACTTTCCCTTTTAACAAAGTACCATTCCCTGCATCCTGACGAGGTAAATACCAAAATTTATCCAATTGATTGACACTCCGCAAATCTATAACCATATCAAACGGTAAAGCGTTTGCGTGGTATTTGGTATGCCAGATATCACCGGAATTGGAAAAATTAAACAGATGCGATATTTCAAAATCCGCCTGATCCAAACATGACACTTCTCCCTTTATTCCATGTATGGCATATTCTAAAGGATTACTCTTTGTTTTCGCCGTAAATGCGTTCCAATCGGAAGCACCATCTTTATTTACAGAACGAATCTTAAATGAATATTCGGTTTCGGGAGAAAGTCCATCAAACAAAAGTTGCGTATCTTTGATTGTTGAATAAAGCATCCCATTAAACTCAATCTCATAATAATCGGCATTGATTACCTTGTTCCAAACAGGTTCCAATGAATAAGCTTCAGAAATCAATTTTGTGGTTTGGACCACAGGAGCAGAAAGAGCACCTGATGAAACCCTTTGCCTGTCAATCGGATTAAAATTATAACCTTGTACCGTCACAACCGTTGTTTGCGCAGTGACATCCGCCTTTGCCAACTTCACTAATAAAAGAGGATTCTTAACTATCTTTTCCTTAGCAAATTCGCTTCCGGGTGTAGCAAAAAGATTCAAGTCTGGCTTTATATCATAGAAATAAACATTTTCATTTTTTGAAAATTCATCTAACGATGAAACCTCTGTCAATTTTATTTTTTTATCTCCGAATATAGCATTCACCTTTTTCGGTTTTTCCGTTACGTTAATACGTAATTCGGTCGTTTTTTCTTTCACGAAACTTTCATAAGTCCCTTTCGCGGGATGAATAGTTATAGTAAGTTTTTGATGCGGATCAACTTCAGATTCAATCAATGTCGTGACAGATTTTCCTTTCTTATATTCCAATGTTACGCCATCATCATCATATTCTTCCATTTGTGATTTTCCGGCTGGATAAAATTCATAAATTCTATACATTTTATCAATCTCACTCACATGATTATTCGGCTTTGCCATTGAAATAATGGCACCGGCCTTTACAAATACCGGTAATTTCCAAAGAGGAGAAGCAAAATTATTCAACACACGATTCCCCTCATATTTATCTCCCGTAAAATAATCAAACCAATCACCTTCAGGTAAATAAATCCCGTTTCGAATATCATTGCCTTCATTATCAGCCTTTGTATTCTGATATATTGGAGCAATGAGAAAATATGGACCGTACATATATTGATATTGTGTTGCAGAACCCAAAGTGTAAGCATTGGGATATTCCAGGAACATTGCCCGAATAAGCGGTAATCCGGTTACAGCCTGATGTGCAAATGAATAGGCATAAGGCAACAAAGCCGACTTCCATTTTAAATAAGAGCGATTAATAGATGTGGCCGGTTCTCCAAGTGCTTGAGGATATTTTTCATTGGCACCCCATCCATCCATATTCAGTTGCATAATAGTGAAAGTTTTCCACTGAAAATCTCTCGTATTAACCACCAAATTCTTTCCGCCAAAAATTCCATCCATATCCGAAGTTATATTAGGTTGTCCGGACAATCCTGAACCAATATATGTCGGGATGTGGAATCGAATATATTCCCATTCACCACCGGTTTGGTCACCCGACCACACAGTAGCATAACGTTGAGTCCCAGCCCAGCCATCAAGAGAAATGATGAACGGTCGTGCATTACTTCCATAATAAGGCATGATATGGGCGACATCTGCAACCCCGTTCAATCCAAAGGAATAACCATCTCCCACCCAGGCAACATCGGTTTTCAACACACGTACTCCGGCATCCCTCACTTCTTTGACGATATCTCTTTGTAGCAAAGCACTCACACCTGCCTTCGGATGCAAATCGGATTGAGTCCAAAGACCGATTTCTACACCATGCTTCCGTGTATAATCTCCAAATTCTTTCAGATTTTGAATATTACCATCCAACGTTCCTGTTTGTCCATAACCCGCACCATAACCATCATTAGGAAGTATCCATCCCAAAGGCATATCATGTTTTTGATAACGATCTACTACGGCTCGAGCAGAAAACTGGTAATTGCTTTTTTCTCCATTAAGAGATTCCTTGATTCCACCATTATCTTTCTGGCTCTCCTTATATTTTTTTCCATCCTCAAAAAGAATACCGTTATTATCTTCTTTCCAGAAATCACGATTATAAGCATTTAAATGTCCTTCATAAAAACCGAATTTGGGAAGAAGAACAGGGTTCCCCGTAAGTTGATAAAAATCATTCAACAAAGCAACGGCACCCTCATCTACCATGATAAAAATATCCAAATAAGGCGTATCATGAAATAATTTGACCACACCTTTTTCTTCCGCACCAAAATCATACTTTCCTTTCTTAAAAGTATACCACATCAAGCCATATCCGTTTGTTGACCAGTAAAAAGGAACAGGAGAAGCCACACCGCCATCAGTCCAACTATTTTGGTTTTCTATTGCAATTGCTTTCCCTTTATGTGAAAAACGCCCATTTTGTATCCCTCCACCATAATAATATTCGGCAGAATGTTCACGAAGGGTTAATGATACTCGATTTTTCTCAAATAAAACGGGCTGAATTTCCTCTAAAACACTTTTACTCGTCTGCAAATTAGTAACGGAAAACAATCCGTTGAATTTGTTCATTTCAACTTTAATTAATCGGGTAGAAACTGTAACAATTTTATCAGTTTCGTCGACATGCAAATAGGTTACAGGTTTCCGTGGCGAATCAACCAAGATTCTGGCTTCGGGTTTAGCTTCAGGATCACGAATAATGCCACCGGAATTGTCCTGAAATACTCGAAAAATATTATCTCCATAGAAATCAAACGTCATGCATTGATTACCGGAGAACTTCACTTCTACTGTGGTTGGATTAATTTTCAAAACACTTTCAACTTTGCTGCCACTCATTGTTGCCTTAGCCCAAGAAACCACAGAAAACGACAAAAGGAAAAACAAAGCCATAGCAGCCGTTTTTCCTCGTAGAGAGATAAAAACAGATAGTTTCATTTCATAAATTTATTTAGGTTTTAAGCAACAAATATAAAAAATATTTTCTGATATATCCTTTATTTTAAATAAATTCAAATGAATTAAAACTTATCCTTTTTTCATAAAGTATCGAGCTATTTGAGTATCAATAGCATAACGTCCGGGACCGAAAACATAAGCAACGAGATAAACAAAAAGATAAAGAAGAGCTAACTCGTCATGCGCCACTGAATAAGCTACTATCATCGTAAATATCACTGGAATGGTGGATAACCTGAATAAGAATCCGAATACAAATGCCAAAGAACAAATTAACTCACCGAAAATAGCCAAAGAAAGCGATACGGAACTACCCATTCCGATAGGATCCGGGAATGTTGATGACAAGCTCGAAAAATTCATTATCTTAGTTAATCCATGATAAGCCATGAATAATCCGAAAATGACACGTAAGGCAAGAAGTAAAGCTGATATTTTTTTATCGTCTTGCAGAGACGGGAACATAAATTTAAACATATTCTCATTTTTTTATTGTTAAACATAATACACCTGTATATTTTTCAATACTTACGGGTCAAATATAATAAATTATGACAAACTTATTAAGTTTTTCCTATAAAATGTATTATACAAAAGATTAAAAATATAAAAACAAAAGACAGCAACTAATATTCTACTTTCGGCAGTAAGTAAGGTTCTCCCATCACTGATTTATCCGGCATCATTACAACTCCCAATTTTTTCTTACCGTCCATTTTGATAACCAATGGTTCTTTAAAATGAATATGGCGAAGATATGCCGTTTCCTCTACAGCAAGTTGGGCATCCAAAAAATCTTGATTATACACACCGTCATTACGAAACGCATTAATAGTAAAATAGCCCACGCCGAAAGATGTTAGATTCTGAAAAAAGTGAGTCCCTTGACTGGGATCTACACGATAGTTAGTGAGACCCGCTTCTACAATGACACGGGCAGCAGAAATTTGTGACCATTTCACAGGAATCCCTAACCAAAAGTCACTACTGCCCCATCGTCCGGGCCCTATAAGAATATAATTCTTTCCTTTATCCAAAAATTCATGATTCCATTTATCTATCTCGTAAGCTATTTGTGGGTTATTAGAAGCCGTATAATTTTTAGTTTTTACATAAATAATGTCTTGAATATCATTTATTAAACCATGCCCCAAAGAATTATTGGAACGTAATAAAGTGTCCTCATTCTTTATTTTGGCAATATCTTCATCAAGCATTTCCTTACTGTCTACAATCGGACGAATCTGAAGCAAATAAAAAGTACCGGTACGATCAGGATTGAGATTTACAGCAAACTCAATCTCTACAGGACGGCGCATTTCCTCTTGGCCATATTTTTGAATCATTTGAAGAATCTCTGCTAATGGGAACACTTCATTTTGAAGAATATTGGAGAAAGTGATTACCTTACGGCTTTTCCCAGGATAAAATCCATCAAGAAGAACCTGATCATAAGAATCATAAGTGGAACAAACATATTGCAATGAAGAATCTCCATCGGCCTCACGTATCGGAATCTTTTTTATATTGAAACAGTCATCTACTGAAAAAACATCCCCAATATTGTGCATATCAAGAGCATAAAACATAGTTTGTGTTTCACGCAAAGCTATATCAAGTTCGCTTGTTTGAAGTACATGTTTAGGGTGATAAGGACACACGCGCAAAGTGAGCCCTCCATCAACAATATACTTTCCTAATCCAAAAGCCAAAGATACAATGCCTTCTTCCGGTGTTTCATCACCAACAGGATAATAATTTAGTGAACGCGAAACCCCCGAAATAGTAGGATAAAAACGATCTTCATATTGAGTCCCTACCACTTGCTGGATAATAACTGCCATCTTTTCCTGATCAATAATATTGCTCGTGGCTTGCATATATGCTTTACTGTCATGATAATAAACAGAAGCATAAACGCCCTTAATAGCGTTAACCAACATACGAAGCATTTCATACTTATCTTCTAAATAAGGAATCATGTATGTAGAATATATACCGGCAAACGGTTGATAATGAGAATCCTCTAATAAACTTGAAGATCGGATGGCAATTGGAGAATGAACGACCTCAAAAAAAGTAAAAAAATCTTCCATCAAGCGATCCGGTAATTGAGCATGAAGAAAATACTTAAGAATCTTATCATCATCGGTATCACTAAGAGCAATCTGATAGAGATTATTCGTATCCATAAATTCATCAAATATATCAGTACAAAGAACTACTGTCTTAGGTATTGCTATAGACGCATTTTCAAAATCTTCGAATTCCGGATGTTTCTTGATAATATAATTGATAAATGCCAAACCACGTCCTTTCCCTCCTAACGATCCATCACCTATACGGGCAAAATTTGAATAACGATCAAAACGATCACGTCTGAATACGGCAACCACTCCTTGATTTTTCATTATCCGATACTTAACGATAGCATCAAAAATAATTTGCCTATGGGCATCGACATCCTGCAACGAATGCCACGTAATTTGTTTTAAGAAATTAGCTATCGGGAACATCGCGCGAGAACAAAGCCAACGCGACACATGATTACGGCTTATATGATAAAGCATGGACTCCTTAGGAATTGAAAATATATTGTTTTGCAATTCCTGAAGATTATGTATGCGTGCAACTTCTTTCATCGTAGCAGGATCGCGAAAAATAAAATCACCAAAACCGA
>CAZKSK010000045.1:10419-12600 GCA_964555225.1 uncultured Bacteroides sp. | reverse complement strand
TTACTTATACAAATGATAAATCAGTATCATTGGTAGTGAAAACAGCCATTGGTTTATTGAATGGTGATTTGCAATCTGTAATGGGAGCAAAATTGGAATCAAATAAAACTGGAAAAGGGAATTTATTCATCCATACCTTGCAGATAGGAGAAGAGGATATTCTATCAGGTCATCATGAAGCATTTCGATTGGAAATAAGTCATAATCAATTGAAGATTGTAGGTTCGGATGCGAACGGGACCGCTTATGGAATAATGGAACTTTCACGTATGTTAGGGGTTTCTCCATGGGTTTGGTGGGCAGATAATAAACCGACTCCTTTAGCGAAATGGATTATACCTGCCAATTTTGAAAAAACGGAAGAGCCTGCAGTGGCATATCGTGGTATATTTATTAATGATGAGGATTGGGGTATGTGTCCATGGAGTTGGAAAACTTACGAGCCTTCAAATATACCGGGAAGAATCGGTCCTAAAACCCATGAACGTATATTTGAGCTATTACTTAGACTTCGTGCTAATACTTTTTGGCCGGCTATGCATGAATGTTCAGTACCTTTTTTCTTTACAAAAGGGAATTTAGAAATGGCAAATAAATATGGCATTACAATAGGAACTTCCCATTGCGAACCGATGCAGCGAAACACAAATGGCGAATGGCGCAAAGTAGGAGTTGGTGAATATGATTTTGTTCATAATCGTCAGAATGTTTTGAACTTTTGGGAAGAACGTGTAAAAGAAGTTACCCATTCTAATAATTATTTTACGTTGGGTATGCGTGGGATTCATGATGGTGGCATGATAGGAGTAAAGAATATAGACGAAGGTCGGAAGGCTTTAACTGATATTATTAAAGCACAACGTGATTTAATTGCTAAATATATTAATAAAGATGTGACGAAAGTTCCACAGGTTTTTATTCCTTATAAAGAAGTTCTTGATATTTATCGTTCCGGATTGAAAGTCCCTGATGATGTTACCCTGATGTGGGTAGATGATAATTATGGTTATATTCGCTATTTACCCAATAAAGAGGAACAAGCACGTAAAGGCGGGAGTGGACTTTATTATCATATTTCCTATTGGGGTCGTCCGCATGATTATTTGTGGTTGGGAACCACATCTCCTGCATTAATTCGAACGGAATTGGAACGTGCTTACAGGAAGAATGTGCGTAAACTCTGGATTTTTAATGTTGGAGATATTAAACCGGGTGAATTTTTGTTGGAGTATTGCTTGGACATGGCTTGGAACAAGAATTTGTTAGAGAGTCATGATTGCACGGGATATCTGAAGACTTGGCTATCGAGAGAATTTGGCGGTGAAATGGCAGAAAAACTTCTTCCTCTTTATTTGGAATATAATGCGTTGAACTATCAATGCCGTCCCGAATTTTTGGGGAATAGTCGTACTTATGATGTGAAGCGTGCCGAAGTGACTGATTTACCATGGAGTGATATGGAGGTAGTAAAGAGATTAGTTCGTTTTGAAAATTTGGAAAAATCAGTGAAAGCCTTATCTCTTTTCGTTGATGAAGTTCATCGTGCTCATTGGTATGAGTTAATAGAATATCCGTTTTGTGCTTGTAGTGAAATGAACCGTAAGATGCTGAATGCACAGTTGGCTCGTCATGGAAAAGCTTCATGGACAGATGCCATAGCTGGATTTAATGAAATTGCGAGAATGACAAAGATATACAATACGATGTTGAACGGTAAATGGAAAAATATGATGGATTTCCAGCCACGTCGTCTACCGATTTTTCTTCCTGTAGATACTACTAAACATTCCCAGCCCATCGCTGATTTTGAAGGTAAACAATTTATCATTAAACCTTCTCAAGGAAGTTTCGGACAAAATTCTTATCTAATAAAAGAATTGGGTTACAGTCGTGAGTCTTTGGCTTTAGACCGGCGTGATCTTTTTTGTACCGAATTACCCGCTTCAACTGATTCATTGCAGCTGATGTTGGCATTTGTCCCAAATCATCCGGTCGGGACAAAAACATTAGGGGTAAAAATTACGATTGGAGACGAAAAGCCTGTCATAGTTCATTATCAACCAGAGTACCCTGCCGAAGACTGGATGCGGGATGTCCTTTTCAATCAAGCTCGAAGAATGATAACAGTAGCACCGTCGACAACATCCAGAAAAATGACTGTCCAAGCTCTTACCCCTGCAG
>CAZKSK010000045.1:0-10319 GCA_964555225.1 uncultured Bacteroides sp. | reverse complement strand
GTAGCACCGTCGACAACATCCAGAAAAATGACTGTCCAAGCTCTTACCCCTGCAGTATTTTTAGATGAGGTTATTGTAAAAGAAAAGGAACATAATTGAATTTTTCTTGTATATTTGTCATTGAATAAGATAAAAAATATCTAAACATGAAAAACTTAGTAACATTATTTCTTTTAGGCAGTCTGATTTTTATTCCTTTAAAGACATTTGCCCAATATCATTTTGATAAGCCATTATACGGTGCCGCTTATTATAGTGAATATACTCCGTATGATCGTTTGGATAAAGATATAAAAATGATGAAGGAAAGCGGAACGACAGTGGTACGTATCGGAGAATCTTCTTGGGGCTTGTTTGAGCCTAGTGAAGGCCATTTCGAGTTTGCTTGGATGGATCGTATTGTTGATAAACTCCAGGAGGCGGGAATCAAGATTATTTTTGGTACTCCAACTTACAGTATCCCGGTTTGGATGGCAAAGAATTATCCGGAGGTATTAGCCGAAAAGGTAAATGGTCAGAAAAGCTATTATGGTATTCGTCAAAATATGGATTTCTATAATGCCAAGTATCGTTTTTTCTGTGAACGCATTATTCGTAAACTAATGGAAAGATATTCCAAGAATCCTGCTATTATCGGTTATCAGGTGGATAATGAATTGGAGGCACGTGGAGTAAATAATGATGATTACTTTCAAGGGTTTAAAGCTTATCTGAAAGAGAAATGGAACGGTGATCTTCCAGCCTTAAATAAAGCATGGGGACTGAATTATTGGGGAATGAATATTTATAATTGGGAAGAACTATATAAAAGAGACGGTGTAACTTGTCCTTCCTACAAGAATGAATGGGAGCGTTGGAATCGTAAAGCGACGGCAGATTTCTTAAATTGGCAAGTAAGTATAGTGAATGAATATAAGCGCAAAGATCAGTTCGTTACTCATTGTTTTATGCCCGCTTTCCAAAATATTGATCAGGTAGAAGCCTTTAAACAAATGCAATATCCGGCTATTAATATCTATCATTCCGTACAAGATAAACAAGATGGACAATGGATTGCCTATTCAGGCGATTTTATGAGGACCGTAAGTAAAGGAAATTATATTGTTACAGAAACTAATGCACAAGCAACAGGCTGGGATAGCAAGGGGCAATATCCTCCTTATGACGGGCAGCTTCATCAGAATGTGTATGCTCATTTAGCTTCCGGATCCAATATGGTAGAGTATTGGCATTGGGGCACTTTACATTATGGACAGGAAACCTATTGGGGAGGGCTACTTGGTCATGATATGGAAGCAAATCGCATATATAATGAATATACAAAAACAGCTCAGGAATTAAATAGAATAGGTAAAGAGCTGGTAAATTTGAAAAAAAAGAATAAAGTAGCTATTTTATTTAGTCATGATTCTTATTATGCCCTACAATTTATGCCTTATTCAAATACGGATAATTATCCGGTTGTACGTCTTCATAACGCTCTTTATCGTCAGAATATCGAAACAGATATCATTCCATGCGATAAAATGACCGATTTTAGTCAATATAGCATGTTGGTTATTCCTCCGTTGTATGTTGCAGCAGACAGTTTGTTGGAAAAAATTGATGCTTTTGTAAAGAATGGTGGTGAGGTAATCATGATGTTTAAGAGTGGCTTTTGCAATGAAAATTCTGCGGTGCGTCCAATGAAAGCACCAGGCCCTTTGCGCAAAGTTTGCGGATTCTATTATCAGGAATATTCTTCAATCACCGATATGGATTTGAAAGTAAATGATTTGGGCGTTACTCATCAGGCAGTAGGTACTTGGACAGAGTTCCTTATACCGGAAACGGCTAAACCATTAGCTTATATCAATCATCCTTTTTTTGGAAAATGGCCTTGCATTACAGAGAATACATATGGGAAAGGACATTTGATTTATGTGGCGACGGTACCTTCCGATGAACTATTGACAAAGATTATAGATCGTTCGGCTCGTCGGGCAAATACTTTGTTATTCGATGGAAAATACCAATTCCCGATTATTTTGCGGAATGGGACTAATGCCGAAGGCAGGCGAATTCATTATATTTTTAATTATAGTAATGCAATGAAGATAATTAATTATCCTTATGGTCAGTCTGTTAATTTATTCGATGGAAAGAAGTTGGTAAATAATGCTGAGATTAAATTACCAGCTTGGGGTGTTGTTGTAGCGGAAGAATGATCGTTTATTTACGTTACGGTGACTGTCTCCTGTAAATATTATTCTTATGTGACATCTGTTTATTATCTTTCTTCGTATCTTTGCACTCAAAGAATAAAATTAAAGAAATGAAAAATCGTATTGCTATCTTTGCTTCGGGTACGGGAACGAATGCAGAACGAATTATGCAGGTATTTCGTAATCATGAACAGATAGAAGTTTCTCTTTTAATTGCCAGCAAGGATGGAATTGGAGCTCTGGATAAAGCAAAAACAGCGAAGGTTCCTGCATATGTTTGTTCTCCTAAAACGGATTTTGAAGAAAATGGTCGTGTTGCAGGTTTATTGAAAGAATATGGAATAACCCACATTGTACTGGGAGGCTTTTTAGCTCATATTCCTGATTGGATGTTGGTTGCTTATCCCAATAAAATAGTAAATATCCATCCTTCACTGTTACCCAAACATGGAGGCAAAGGTATGTATGGACATCATGTGCATCAGGCAGTCTTGGATTCCGGAGAAAAGGAAAGCGGCATTACAATTCATTTGGTCAATGAACTTTATGATTCCGGAGAACGTCTGTTTCAAGCAAAATGTCCGGTCGAGAATAATGACACGGCGGATACATTAGCAACTCGTGTTCATCAATTGGAATATCAATATTTTCCCGATGTAATTGAAAAGTGGATTTTGGGTGATTAGAGTTATATGATTTGGATATATTATTAATATATTTTCCGACTGTAAAAAATAAGTCCGAACTGATTTAGATTCGGACTTATTTTTTATTTACAATATTGAACTAAATGAAATCTCCAACGGAATCTACTATTTGACCGTCGAAAAGGTTAATAGTACGATGTGCAAATGTGGCATCATGTTTATTATGCGTGACCATTACAATGGTTGTACCTTCGCGATTAAGTTCGGTAAGCAGACTCATTACTTCTTCTCCATTCTTGCTGTCAAGATTTCCTGTCGGTTCATCGGCTAAAATCAGCTTAGGATTGGAAATAACAGCTCTGGCGATAGCTACACGTTGTTGCTGACCTCCACTAAGCTGTTGTGGAAAATGAGTTGCACGATGACTGATATTCATTCGTTTCAGAATTTCTTGTACACGCTGTTTCCTCTCAGATGCTTTTACATTTAAATAGGTGAGAGGGAGTTCTACATTCTCGGCTACATTCAATTCGTCTATCAAGTTAAAACTTTGAAAAACAAATCCTATCTGACCTTTTCTTACACGGGTACGTTCTTTTTCTTTTAACATACCTACTTCTTTGTCACCCAGCCAGTATTTTCCACTGGTTGGATTGTCCAATAGCCCGAGAATATTCAATAAGGTGGATTTTCCACATCCGGATGGGCCCATGATAGCTACAAATTCACTATCCTTCACTTCAAGAGATACGTTGTTCAAAGCAATGGTTTCTACTTCTTCTGTGCGAAACGACTTGCATAAATTTTCAATTTTGATCATAAGATTTATTTTTTAGTGTTCTTACTTTATTGGTTTATTCTCCTTTTAAATAATTTACCGGATTACTATTGGCTATTTTGTAGCAATTAAAATTGATAGTTACTAGGATAATGGCGAGAATGGCTATTCCACATCCGATAAATAAAAAAGTATTGAGTGGAACCTTTTCAACGAATTGTTGTTGCCATTTTAAAGCTACATAGGCTGCACTTGTTCCTCCTATTATAAGTGAAGGTAGAGCAATGCGTAAGATATCACGCATAAAAAGAGTCATAATATCCGTTGCTTGTGCTCCATTCACCTTACGGATAGCTATTTCTTTACGACGGCGGTTTACTTCGTCATTTGAGTATCCGATGAGACCGATGAGAGCAATGATGATCGTAACAAAACCACTGATCATTACCGCATTACGGAATTTAAGTGAATCGGTATATAAGTCTGTCATTTTGGAACGATAGTTTTCTACATGGAAATCTTTGTCAGGGAAAAGATTCTCAATTGTATTTTGCACTTCTGAAATGGCTTCGGGAGTTAATTCATGAAATTTGATTAAAATTTTATCTGGAGTATGCTTGGTGTAAAACATAAAAGTAGGTCGTAATTCAGGATTGCTGATACTACCGATTCGGATGTCATTATAAACGCCACATATAGTAAATGCATGATTACTATCCTGGCTGTGTTCGCTAATGAGGACTTCCTTTCCAATAACGTTATTCTCCCAATGGGCTACAATTTTCATTTTTTCTACAAAAGAAGGACTGACCAGCACTTCTCGGAGACTATCTGTTTGTTCAGTAAAATTTTTCCCTTCAATGAGGTGAATGCTCATAGTTTTCAAATAATCGTCCGTTACACTGTATAGGTCGGCTCCGTTAAATAATTCTCTGTCATCATTTGGTAAAGAAATATTATTACCACTGCATTCGTCTATAGGCAAGCAATCGGCTGCCGTTACGTTTTCTATACGGGCTGATTTTCGAAGTTCTGTTAAAACTTTGGTTCGTTCATCTGATTTTGTTCCGCTCATGTCAATATAAGCTAAATTGTTATATTGATAACCCGGATTATCATTTATCATCCGGTTATATTGACGACTGATTATAAATAACAGACTAAACAGGAATCCTGCTGCTGTGAATTGTATGGCTAACAAAATTAATTTCCAGCGGCGACGGTTCTCCGTATAACCTCGAAAAGCTACAGAAACAGGAATTTGAGAATATAAAATTCCTGGAAGGAAACCTGTAATAAGAAGAATTAATAAACACAATACTATCCAAATCCAGCTTCCTTTATTAAAGAGAAGAGCAGAAAGAGGTGCATCCAATAGATCTTCAATACTTCCTTTACAAACGAAGATGAGCAATCCCGCTAAGATGATAGCAAAGAAGAGGTGTACAACACCTTCAGTGAATATGATACCGTGAATATTTCTATTTTCAGCGCCATAACATTTGTGGATAGCCATTTCTTTGGAGCGGTTTATCATGTTACCGATAACAATAAGCAAATAATTCATAATAGCTGAAAAAATCAAAATGAATGCTAATAAAGCAAGTATCCAGGTCATACGTTTTACAGTCGGGCTATCGGTATGAAGTTTGGTTACAGGGATAAACGAATAGTTTAGCTTTACTCCTGCTTTGGCCATTTCATCAAGTGGCATGTTTTCTTGCATCATTTTTTTGATTATAGGGGTAAGATCAGATATTTTAGCTTCTGGAGTTAGCCGGATGTAAGATAAGTAACGGTCATTGCCTACCCAATTTTCCGTAGACCTCTTGTCATATGAAGCTAAAGAACCGATGACATCCAGATTCTTCATATAGGAATTTTCAGGAATATCTTTGTATATGCCTCCGACAATTGCGGAAAGGTTCAGCTGTGGAAAAAATATTTTGCTGCCAACAGCCTTCAATCCGATTTTTTTAGCCAGTTTTTCATTAATCATACAGTAACCTGCACGACTCAATACATCTTTAGCATTACCCATCAAGATAGGTCTTTGTAGAACGTCAAAAAAACAACTGTCTGCCAGTACAATGCTGTTGATATTAATTTTCTTTTTATCCTCTGTTTCGCAAGAGGTCTTTTCACTGATATAAGTATAACGTGTAGCTGCTTCTATTTGTGGAGCGTATCGTTTCATTCCTTGTGCGATAGCACCTGAAGTTTGTGGATATTCTTGTAATTGTCCATTTTGAATAGCAACTTCCTTTATAAGATAGGTACGATCAATATTAGGGAAAAAAGTATCATAACTTTGCTCGAAATAGACTTTGGCAATAATGACGCACCCTACTGCTAATCCTACTCCAAGGCAGAGGATCTTAATGATATTATGCTGTCCGTGACGTCCCAGATTACGGATCGCATTTTTAAAATTGGCTTTAATTTTCATATTTTTATTCTCCTTTTAAATAATCTACGGGATTGCTATTCGCTATTTTGTGGCAATTGATATTTACTGTTGTTAATATAATGAACAGAATTAATAATCCGCATCCGAGAAATAGAAAGAACCCGAGTGGTGTTTTCTCGCTAAATTGTTCGAGCCACTTACGAGCAAGGAATAAAGATCCTATATTACCGATAATCAGAGATGGGATGGCTATATTTAGAATATCTCTGGCAAATAAGTTGAGTATATTTTTTACTTCGGCTCCATTTACTTTTCGTATGGCTATTTCTTTACTGCGTCGATTCATTTCATCGTTTGTGTAACCTATCAATCCTGTCAATGCAATAAGTAATGTGATTAAACCTCCTGCTAGTATGGCTTTTCTGAAATTATATTGTGGTTGATATAGATTATTTATTAATGTTTGATAACTGGTTACTTCTATATCTCTGTTGGGGTACAGTGATTTTAATTTTGATCTGATTTCATCCATTGTTTTTCTTGTTATGGAGTGTAACTTGATTAAGAAGAATGGATTCGCATGTTTTGAATAAAATAAGATACTTGCACGGGAGTCCGGTGAAGAAAGACTTCCCAGAAGGATATTGTTATAAACTCCACAAATGGTATAAGTTCCATGAGCTGTAATTTCTATTTTTCGACCTATGATGTCTCCGTTCCATTCAGCTGTAGTTCTCATTTTATTGACAAAACAACTACTGACCATTACTTCTTTTAAACTATCGGTTTGTTCGGTAAAATTGCGTCCTTGTAGAATTTTAATACCCATTGTAGTAAAATACCCATTGGAAACAGTGTATAAATCGGCAACATTGAGAAGAGTTTTATTATCGCCCGGTTCTGAGATATTGTTACCATCCTGTTCTTCATTTGTGAGCATACTAGTGGCAGAAGTTATACTTTCCACATCGGCGTATTTACGCAATTCATTTAAAGCTTTGTCTCCTTTTTCGGGATCTGTGGGGCCCAGTTTTGCAACAGCTAGCTTGTCGTAGCAATAACCGGGATCATTGTTGATCATTAGATTGTATTGTTTGTTGATAATGAAAAGTAAACTGATCAGTAACCCACTTGCTATGAATTGAATACTGAGCAAAATTAATTTCCATTGACGGCGAGTCTCGGTGTATTTCCGGAATACTGTTGATACAGGTATGGATGAAAATAAATAACCAGGGATAATTCCGCCGATAAGTAAAATCACCAGATATATGACTGCCAGTATCCATGAACTTTTACTGAATAATAGTGTAGAGACAGGTGCACTAAGAATCTCCTCTATTGTCCCTTTGCTGATATATAAGAGTATAGTAGCTAATATGATAGCTAAGAAGAGATGTATAAGAGCTTCGATGAATATAATGCTGTGGATATTACCAGATTCGGCTCCATAGCATTTTCTGACAGCCATTTCTTTCGCGCGCCAAGTCATATTGCCTATTACAATAAGTAAATAGTTCATTGCTGCAGAAAATACAAGGATAAAAGCTAATAATGAAAGAATCCATGACATTTTTTTTACATTCGGATCAGATGTATGAGCATAGGTTAGTGGAATGAACGAATATTGAAGGTCTACCATTTCTTTTTTCATACGTTCTATCGGTAGATTCTCTTTGCACATTTTTTTTACTTGCGGAATAATATCGGAAATTTTTGCTCCGTTGACAAGTCTTATTAACGAACGATAACGGTCGTTGCCGTCCCAATTTTCGGTACCATCTTGCCAACCGTTCCACAAGGTTTTTAAAGACGATAGAGAAACAAGTATCCTTAAGTTGCTCATGCTGGAATTGAGTGGAATGTCTTCATAAACTCCTCCTATGATAAATTTGATACTGTCTGCATCTGTCATTGTCAAAGTTTTACCTATAACGTTACCTCCTAATTCTTCAGCTAACTTATGATTGATCATACAATAATAAGGGCGTGAAAGGATTTCTCTTGGAATCCCTTCTAGAATAGGACAATGTACTACATCAAAGAAACAACTGTCGGCCATAGCATAATTAGTCGATATTTTCTTTTTATCTTCTGTTTCAAATGTAATATCAGTTCCCCATTCGCTATAGCGGGTTGCTGCTTCCACTTGTGGACAATAGCGTTTTATTCCGGGGGCGATGGCACCACTGGTGTAAGGAAAGTTTTTATATTCTCCGATTCTGGTGATGTCTTCGTTGATTTGATAGACTCGGTCGTGTTGAGGGAAAAATGTGTCGTAGGTTTGTTCAAAACAAACTTTTGTGATCAGAACTGATCCGACAGCTAGTCCCATGCCCAAACAAACAATTTTGGCTATGTTATGTTGTTCGCGGCGGCCTAAATTACGGATCGCATTCTTAAAATTAGTTTTGACTTTCATATTTTAATTTTGTTTGATACTGTTTATCGGATTTGCATTTGCTGCTTGATAACTCTGAATGAATACCGTAACAAACGATACAATCAAACAGAATATTCCTCCGGCAACATAGAACCAAGGGCTGAGATTTATGCGGTAGCTATAGCCTGAAAGCCAATCGGTCATGAAGTAATAAATGATAGGTATGGCTATGATAAAAGCTATGCATACATAACTTAGGAATGTACGAATTAACTTAGTGAGTATATCATGGCTTGTACTTCCAAAGACTTTACGGACGGCTATTTCCTGACTTCGTTGCTGAATAAAGTATGTACTCATCGCCAATAATCCAAGCAGAGCTATAAGTATGGCAATACATGCGAACAACATGACAATCTTCGACATACGAATTTCTCTGTCGTAATCTTGTTGAATTTTTTGGTCTATAAAAGGATGATCTTCATCCAAGTCCAAGTTGAAAACTTTTTTATAGCATTGTTTTATATCGTTATATGCTTGTATGGGATTTCCAGTTACTTGAATAACAAAAAACCAAAAATTATTCGTCTTGTGTTGAATGAAAAGTAGTAGCGGATGTTGATCGGCTTGAATGCTACGGATATGGAAATCTTTCAGAATGCCTCGTATAGGAGTTTGCTTCCCATTAAATTCGAAACTTGTAGCATTATTTTTTAATCCCAATTCGGAAAGAAGTTGATGATTCACAAAAGCTCCTTCTTCATCAACCAGATTATTATCTTGATCAAGCGTGATACCAAAAATCTTCATGTAGTTTTCATCTCCTTTCAAAAACTGAAAGCTAATGGTTTTTCCTTCGATGGTTTCAGTAATATTATTACCTCCGTCATAAGGCGTACCGGAGACTCTACTTACGTTTTTTACACAAGCAAGTTGGTGTAGCTGGTTGACAAAAGCATCCGCTTGATTTGTATTTTGATTTTGAGAACAATAGATATTGATAATATTATCCGTGTTGTAACCTAACGGGGCTTTAATAAGATGTTGTATCTGAAATACCATGATAAGTGAACAGGCAATTAGGGTTATAGTGATTGTGTTTTGGAAAGTGATGAATAGTTTACTAAAGACCATTTTCGTACGGTGGCGGAAAGTTCCGCGTACAACTTCAATAGGTTTAGCAGCCGAAATGACAAAAGCCGGAATAATGCCTGCCAGTAATCCTGTTAAAAAGATAATTGCAATTAACAATAGAATAGTAGTGGGAGTAATCGCATCTGTTAATTTTATTGAAGTATCGAGAAGTGATGAGGCATAAGGAGCTGCTATAAAAGCAAGCGCAAGGCTTATAACGAAAGATATGATACAAAGTAAAGTGCTCTCGGCTATGAGTCGTAAAATAATGTGCAAACGTGAACTTCCTAGAAGACGACGAGTTGCCATTTCTTTGGCGCGGAAACCTGTTTGGGCTACAGTGAGATTGATGTAATTCATTAAGGCGAAAAGTAGAATTATGAATCCGACGGCAAAAAGAATGTTTACCAATTTTTTATCACCGGTCGTGTGATTTCCATTACTACTTTCTCTTCCTGAAAAATAGAGCTTACTCAATGGTGTGAGAGTAACACCTACATTTTGTTCCGGTAATCTGTAAAACCAAAAGAAAGTTCTAAAATATTTCTTCATGTCGGTTATTTTAGCCGGGAGATTAGATCCGGAATGAGTAAGAATATAAATATCAGAACCAGTCGCATTATCCATCGTTCCCACTATACAACTTGGATTAATCTGCTTTATAAATTCAAAGCGTGCCACCATATCTGTTTCCTTTTTGTTTATGTTTTGGATACATGTATTTTTCATGGGTGCCATGATACCACTTACGGTAAGTGTGGTA
>CAZKSK010000044.1:0-12646 GCA_964555225.1 uncultured Bacteroides sp. | reverse complement strand
GCAGATTGGACTCCACATATTGCCGGAAATACCAAACCTACTTATTATGGAGGTTGGACTAACAATTTCAGTTATAAAGGTTGGGATGCCACTTTATTCTTCCAATTTTCAGGAGGTAATAAAATCTACAACGGTATGAAAGCAACTATGTCTGATATGCGTTTCTGGAACAATGCAAAAGATGTATACAAACATATCTGGCGTCAGGAAGGAGATAACGCTACTTATGCTAAGGCAGAAGTAAATGATAACTATTCCAACGGATCTGCTTGTCCGATCAGTGACTGGTCTGAAAATGGAGATTATCTTCGTTTGAAAAACCTTACTATCGGATATACATTCAATACTAAAAAATGGCCTAAGAAAATAGGTATTTCACAATTAAGATTATACGCATCATCTACCAACTTATTCTGCATTACAGGATATAGTGGAATGGACCCGGAAATTAACTCTCGTGCTGACATATCTAACACGGCTTCGGGTATAGATAAAAATACTACGCCATTAACCAAGACTTATTCTTTTGGTATTAACTTGACATTCTAAAATTAAGGAAAAATGAAAAAATATATTATATGCACAGCAATAGCGGTTTTATTTCTTACAACCGCATGTAATAGTGACTTCATTGATAAGTCCCCGGAACTCCAAGTAAGCGAGAAATCCATTTTTGAGAGTTCAACAAGACTTTCTGCTGCTGTTGATGGAGTATATGGACTTGCAAAAAACGGATATTTTCTTGGAGGATTTGCTACAGTAGCAGGTGATAACCGTTCGGATGACATGATGAATTACGGAAATAACAGTTACACTATGCGAGATACCTATATGCATGCAGTAAATGCCAGTTCTCTCGAAAATGATTACATGTTCTCCAGAGCTTATTTAGGTATAAATTATGCAAACATCATTATTAACGGCATTGAAAATACTTATGCAAATTCATTGCCTTGTGATGATCAAACTGCAAAAAAATATCTTCAGGAATGCAAATTCGTACGTGCTATTTCATTCTATTATCTCAGCCAGCTATTCGGACAGCCATACGCATATAATCCTGATGCATCAAATATTCCGATGCGAACTGAAGCAGTAACTTCATCAGGACAAAACGATTGCCCTCCATCTACAATCAAAGAGGTTCTCGAACAAATACTTAGCGATACGGAAGATATTTCAGCTCTTCCTTCTGGCTATGGAACAAGCGGATTTAATGCAACTAAAGCATCACAAGCTGCTGCTCATGCTCTCCGTATGCGAGTATATATGTGCATGGAAAATTGGAGTAAAGCTATTGAAGAAGGTGAACAGATTACAGGGTTTAGCTTAATACCTTCCATCGCAACCATGTTTGACTCCCCATATGCAAATACGGCAGAAAACATATTCTCAATACCTATGACAGATTCTGACAAATCTGGTTCTCAAGCACATCCGAGCGGATTCTTCACGCCTGAAGCCGGAGACATTACGATTGTCAACGACATTAATGGTATTGCCGTATCATACGGTGTAGCTGCTGATGCACGCACAAAATTCATTGTCAAGAAAAGCAAGTATTCGTATTGTGAAAAATATAATGAATTCTCTACACGATTGGAATGGATTCCTATTTTCCGATATGCAGAAGTCCTTTTGAACCTTTCAGAATGCTATTACAATATAGGAAATGAAGAAAAGGCCCTTGCTTGTCTTAAACAAGTACGTACCCGTTCTATTCCGGCAGATGAGGATCCAATCATCGATTACAAAGAAAGTGGAAGCACTTTATGGACAGCAATCGATAATGAACGACGTTGGGAATTTATCAGTGAAGGAATCCGCGGATATGATATATCCAGACGCGCAGAAGATTATCGCCATCCTCTTAGTGACGGAAGCTGGACAGTTGTTGCTACTCCAGACGACCGCACAAGTTATTGTTGGGCTTTTCCACTTTATGAAACGACTGTCAATAAATCACTCAGTGAATAATTCTACCTTATTCAAAGATTGCTCATTACGATGAGAACAAATTCACTTAAGGAGATAGCGATCTCCTTAAGTGAATTTACATTTATTTAAAACAATAAACTATGAAGAAAAAAACATTATTTGCTTCTTTTATTCTATTTCTCGGATCAACTGTTCTATATGCACAAAGGCCACAAATGAATATGACCGACACTGAGAAATATTTAGATGCGATGCATAGGAATATCACATCAGAAAAACTTTTCGGATATGTCAAGCAACTATCAGACTCTACATTGGAAGGACGCCTTGCCGGATCCGCAGGAATGGCAAAAGCTGTTAATATTGTAAAAGGATATTTCCAACGATGGAACCTGATTCCGGCTGGGAATAATGGAGGCTATATCCAAGAATTTCCGCAACCACATGTGGAAATTCACAAAGGAAGCACAATGGAAATACTTTTTCCGACAAAAGGGAACAAAGGTATCGTATGGATTAATAAATCCTACCCATGGGCCGACGGTTGGTTTGCCGGAAACTTATCTGATAACGGCGATATTACCGCCGATGTAGTATATGCAGGTTTTGGAGTCTCTGCTCCTGAATTAGGTTATGATGATTACAAAGGCATTGACGTTAAAGGGAAAATAGTTCTGGTAGAAGGAGAAACGCCAAATCGCAGCTCCCGCCCGGATTCTATAGCTTTATGGTACAAACATACCTTACACCAAACTAAACTGAACAATGCTTTCAAACACGGAGCTATCGGTATGCTCTACAAATGGGTTCCCGGCCCTAATGCTCCATATAATAAGGGCTTTGTATATTGCCATGTCACAGACAGTGTTGTTAATGACATTTTTAGAGGAACAGGACGCACTTATGCTCAAACTGTCAAAAAAATATATGAAACGCTCAAGCCAAGTTCCTTTTATACAGGCAAAAAGGCACATATCAAAATGAATGCCACTTACTATCCCAATAGTACGGGAAAGAATATATTCGGGGTGATCAAAGGCAGTGATCCGACTTTATCCGATGAATACGTTATTATTTCTGCCCATTTGGATCATCTGGGTATGATTCCTTATTTGATAGAAGGAGCAAACGATAATAATTCTTCATCTTCTGTTCTTTTAGGCGTTGCCGAAGCTTTATCAAAAAGTAAAATTAAACCTAAACGAAGTGTGATATTTATGAGTGTCGATGGTGAGGAATCCGGATTAACGGGTAGTACTTATTATACAGAACATCCTCTTTTCCCAAAAGATAAAATCGTTGCAGTGCTCAATCTCGAACAAGTGGGCGGAGGCGAAATGCTGGCAGCAAATTATAATTATAAATATCCGGAATTTGCTGATATAGTAAAGAATGCAAATAATACTTACGTACATCGACGTTTATTCGTTCGAGATACTCATTATTTAACTCGACCACGTACAGATGGAGCTGTCTTTATGAAGGCAGGATACCCATGTATTGACTTGCGAGGTGCTGGAGGAGGCTTTTATCACCATCCCAAAGACAATACAGAATCTATTAATCCGGAACTTCTTCAGTCTGCTGCAGAATGGTTATATTGGACAGCAATAAACATTGCAAACAAATAAGAAAAATAAACAGAATATTTGCAAACAAATACTTTTATTATAATATTTGTAAAATATTTAAAACAATAAATTTGAATGAAAAAAATTGTAATAGTTGCTGCGCTTTGTCTGTCAGTAACAGCGTATGCCCAAAATGCTGATAAAAAGGGAGCATCAACCAATCCTTTCTTCACAGAGTATTCAACTCCGTATGGAGTTCCCCCATTCGAAAAGATAACTGTCAATGATTATCGCGAAGCTATCCTGAAAGGTATAGAAGAGCACAAAAAAGAAATTGAAGCTATCGCTAATCAAAGTGCTGCTCCTACTTTCGAGAATACAATCGTAGCAATGGATAAAAGCGGGAAACTGCTCAGTAAAGTCCAAATTGTATTCGGAGGACAAAATGGAGCTAACACAACTCCTGAATTACAAGCGCTAAGCAAAGAAATGGCTCCACGCCTTTCAGCTCACCGCGACGATATTTCCATGAACGCAAAACTCTTTGCAAGAGTAAAACAGATATATGATGAACGTGCAAAACTTAATTTAAATAAGGAAGACAGCAAACTTCTGGAAGAAACTTACAAAGACTTCGTACGGAGCGGTGCGAACTTAAGTGAAGCCGACCAGAAAAAATTACGTGAATTAAATACTAAAATATCCCTCCTTCAACTGACTTTCGGACAAAATATGCTGAAAGAAACAAATGCTTTCAAATTGGTCATTGATAACAAAAAAGATTTGAGCGGACTGCCTCAAGATCTTATTGCAACGGCAGCGGAAAAAGCAAAAAGTATGGGTATGGAGGGTAAATGGGTATTTACCTTACAAAATCCCAGCGTTATGCCATTCCTGCAATATGCAGACAATCGTGCTCTACGTGAAAAGATGTTCAAAGCTTATACAAATCGTTGCAACAATAATAATGCGGAAGACAATAAAGCTCTAGTTCGCGATTTGTTGGCTGCTCGTCTAGAAAAAGCTCAATTAATGGGTTATAAAGATTATGCATCTATGGCATTGGAAGATCGTATGGCTAAGAACGAAGAAAATGTTTACAAGTTACTAGACCAACTTTGGACTCCTTCCATTAAAAAAGCGAAAGAAGAACTCGCCGATATCCAAGCTGAGATCAAAAAAGACGGCAAAAAGTTCAAAGCAGAAGGCTGGGACTGGCGTTATTACTTTGAAAAGGCAAAAAAAGACAAATACAATGTAGATGAAAATGAGGTACGTCCATATTTGGAATTAAACCATGTACGCGAAGGAGCCTTCTATGTAGCTAACCGTCTGTATGGTATCAAATTCCGCAAACTGGACTATATGCCATTACCACATCCCGATGCCCAAGCCTTTGAATGTATAGATAAAGATGGAACCACATTAGGTATCATCTATTTTGACTTCTTTACCCGTGAAAGCAAACGTGGTGGAGCTTGGTGCGGTTCTTATCGTCCACAAAGTTATGATGACAAAGGAAACCGGATTGTCCCCATCGTAACTATTGTTTGTAACTTTCCGAAGCCTTCTGAAGGTGAACCTTCTTTGTTAAGCGTTGACGAAGCGACAACTCTATTCCACGAATTCGGTCATGGGCTACACGGATTATTCAGAGATGTTCACTACAATGGAGTATCTACCGTTCCTCGTGATTTCGTAGAACTCCCGTCACAAATTGATGAACATTGGGCTTTCGAACCGGAAGTTCTAAAATACTATGCCAAAAATTATAAGACAGGCGAAGTTATCCCTCAATCTTTAATTGATAAATTGGATCAAAGCAGTAAATACGGACAAGGTTTTGCCACTACGGAATATTTGGCAGCTTCCCTACTGGATATGGATTTACATACTTTAAAATCTGTACCGGCTGATCTAAACGTAATGGATTTTGAAGCCAAGACCTTAGGAAAACGCGGACTCTTGAAACAGATTCCTTCACGCTACCGTACCACTTACTTCAACCACACGATGGGTGGCGGATACACAGCAGGTTATTACAGCTATATTTGGGCAGAGGTACTCGATTGCGATGCATTCCAAGCTTACAAGGAAAAAGGAAACATCTTCGATCAGGAAACAGCAGCCAAATTCCGCAAATATGTACTTACTCCTGGTGGAATTGACGATGCAATGGATATGTATAAGAACTTCCGTGGCAGAGAACCTGAGATAGAAGGTCTACTCGAAAACCGCGGATTAGACATGCCCAAAAAGTCAAAGAAAATTGTAAGAGAAAAAGAAAATAAATAAAAACTTTTAATAATAAAAGCCTCATCCGAATCCAACCGGATTGAGGCTTTTATATTTATCTCAGTATCATATTTCTATATCCATCGCATATAAAAGAGAAATAGCCTCGGGAAGAGAAAACTTTGCTTTCTTCACCCTGTTAGTTTGCACATTAATGCTATAATTTCGAGCGGTAGAAAAATCAGCACTTTCAAGATTCGTATGATTGAAAGAAGCCCCGGATAAATTACAACCGTCAAAGACCGCTTTTTCCAAATCTGCATCTTCAAAGCAAACTTCATCCAAAAAGCAACTGTCAAATTGCGCCTTGTACATCTCCAACGCGATGAAAATTGAATAGTTTAATTCACAACGAGTAAAAGAAATATCAAATTTAGGCTTGTTTCGTAATGATTTTCGTGGCCATTTCATCAAGGTCCAATCTATTCCGGCAAGTTGTGAATTCGAGAAACGCGTATTCTGAAAACTTGTAAGGTTGAATTTTGACATTGATAAGTTACAACGGACAAAATCACAATCATTGAAAACACAGTTATTTATTTGCATACTAGAAAAGTCGCAATCGAAAAATTCACTGCCGAAGAAAAATTTTTCGGTCAATATTTGATCCTTACATAATTTTATAGATTCAAACCGGAGATTGCTGAAATCGGAATTCTGCAATATAAAATTACTATCTGTTACTTCCATCGGAACGCTTCTTTATATATTTGAGCAAATATACTCTCTTTATATCAAATATATGAATTTAATAGTTATCATTCGGCACTTTTCTGGTAATATTCTGAACAGAGACGGTAAAGTGGAGCGTTCTTCAATCCGAATTTTTCCAGTTTACCTTCATCAATTAATTTGTCAAGCCTCCTTAATGCCGTTGTACGCGTCAAGTGGCACAAGGATTGAAAAACGGTACGCGTCATGTATTCGTGTCCGGTAAAATATTCCATCAATTTGTTATCTATGTTCAAATCATTTTGTTCATCGGAATGGGTCCCTTTTTGAGAACGACTGACAGTGATATCGCCAAATTCTTTAATGACAGATTTCTCCGCCTGAAAAACAATCTTTTTGAAATGAATAGCTTCAGAAGAGACATTCTCCGGTGTTCTGATTTCAGGTACCTTGAGACTCAAACGAAAATAACCTAATCCATCTATGTGAACTCGATTCCCACTCTTCAACTGTTTCACGATTTCAGCCTTGAAAGCATTAAGTGTAGGAAGCATATCTTCCGAAGTAAGTGTACAACGAGCATGAATGTTATCCATCATTTCCTTCATATCTACAATACGTTCACTTACTACTCGAGCATGATATCTTTCTTCGTTTTCTTTCCCTTTCTTTACCGGATTACGGTATAAATCATATTTAATTCCCATCTTAATAATTAGTTTAGTTTTTATCGAATCACAGTTGTAGATAGTAAAAACCACATTTGTAATTCGAGAGTCCAACATTTGTAATTCCATCGAACCAGCATTGTGATTCTTTTATTTTTTATTTACAAAAATATACATAATACCGGATATATACAAACATCTTATAAACCTTTTAGCCGTATCTTTTATTAAAAACAGGACGGAGGCCTAATCGGCAACAAAATAAGCTCTGTTAATAATATTTATATTTACTCATAGAAAATATACGAAGTTTTTATTAACTTCGAGCACTATTAATTATTTGAAAAATATGATTCATAAAATGTACTACAGCGGTCTTTTAACCGCCGTCGGCCTGTTTACAAGCACAACAGCAAAAGCCGAACAAAAACAAAAAGCCACTCCAGATCGACCCAACATTATTTTTATTCTGGCAGATGATTTGGGATACGGAGATTTATCCTGCTATGGAAATCCTTACATCAAAACACCGAACATTGACAAACTGGCTGCAACGGGGACCCGTTTCACTCAGTGCTATGCTGGTTCGGGTGTTAGTTCCCCATCACGATGTGCTTTGATGACAGGGAAAAATACAGGAAATACTACAATCCGTGATAATTTCTGTGTTGCCGGTGGCATTGAAGGGAAAAAGGGAGACCAAACTATCCGAAGAATGAATATTTTACCTACGGATACGACGGTCGCCACTGTACTGAAAACAGCCGGCTATCGTTCATGTTTAGTCAACAAATGGCATCTGGATGGTTTTAATCCGGAAGCGACTCCACTTCACCGTGGTTTTGACGAATTTTATGGATGGCTCATCAGTACGACTTATTCTAACTCTCCTTATTATTACCCTTACTGGCGATTCGATAATGACAAATTGGTAAATATTGATGCCAATGCCCATGACAAGCATGTAAAGCACAATACAGATATATCCACTCAAGATGCCATAAACTTCATTAACCGCAATAAGAGTAATCCTTTCTTTCTCTATTTGGCATTCGATGCACCTCACGAACCCTACATCATTGATAATACGACTTGGTATGACGATGAGACTTGGGACATGAACACCAAACGTTACGCATCTCTCGTCACACATATGGATGCAGCGATCGGGCGCCTGTTAAAAGAACTTGACAAATTAAAACTAAGAAAGAATACACTCGTAATCTTTGCATCAGATAATGGCGCGGCAATTCAAGCTCCTCTAGCCGAACTTCATTGCAATGCCTCACTGAAGGGAAGAAAAGGTCAACTTTATGAAGGAGGAATACGTGTCCCATTTATTGTTAACCAACCAGGGAAAGTCCCTGTTCAAAAACTGAGCAATATTATTTATTTCCCTGATATGATGCCAACATTTGCTGCTTTGGCAGGTGTCTCCCGCAATTTACCACAACACCTCAATGGAATGAACATCCTACCTCTCTTTTACGGTAAAAAGTTGGATACAGACACTCGTCTGCTTTATTGGGAATTCCCGGGAAAACAAAGAGCAGGAAGGAAGGGAGACTGGAAGGCCGTTACCATCACTCCTAATTCTCCTCTGGAATTATACAATATAAAAGAGGATATGACAGAATCGCACAATCTGGCAGATAAGTATCCTGAAATTGTAAAAGAGCTTGATAAAGAAATGAAAGCTATACGAAAGCCATCACCTAATTGGCCTTTACCGGGAGAATTCTAATAATAAAAAAGTCAGCGCAATCACAGATACGCTGACTTTTTTATTTTATATATATATCAGAACTATTTTGCAAATCTGTAAACTACAAAAGTCTTAGGACCTATTTTCACATCAAGAACATTACCATTTAATGAAATCTGACTTTGATGCGGCATAATCTTATTAGGATCGTCAAGCGTATTTTCAGCATCCATATCATCAGAATGGAACGTTGTACATTTAACTGTTACTTCAGACTTTGGTTTCCATCCCGCGAAAGTGACAGTAACCGGTTGTTCACTATCAGATGTATTGGCAATCTTCACGATATATTCTTTCGTATTTTTATCCCAGGCAGACGAAGCAAAAAGTCCGTCTTGACCATTTTGGCCACTTACAGGTTTCTTATTCATGGTCATAGAAAGAACATTAGTTCCCTTATTCTGAGCGTAAAGTTGCTGAACATAGTAACTACAGCTCTTGAACATACATAAATTATCAAACCAAATCAAATCCGGACGCCACTGCCAACCCTCTATATGGGCAAACAAAGGTGCATAGGTTGCCATATGAACAACATCTGCATTTCTTTCCAATCCGGTCATAAAGGCAGCTTCAAGTAAAGAAGCCTCAAAATGGTTCCACTTTTTACCTTTTCCATGGCAAGCATATTCTCCGGCAAAAACCTTCGGTCCCTTACGGTCATATTTATCATAACGGTTACCTTCGGATAAGAACCAACTTTCAGGACGATAAAAATGTTCATCGACCAAGTCTACTTTTTCTTTACGCATCTGCGGCCATAGATAATCGAATTTATCTCCTTCAGAATCAGGACCGGAAGTCCCGACTATTTTAATTTCAGGATGAGCCTTACGGATCGCTTTCACAAACGGATCCAAACGACAAATGTATTCCGGACCCCACTGTTCGTTACCGACTGCCAGAAATTTCAAATTAAATGATGCGGGATGTCCCATATCAGCTCGAACTTTTCCCCACTTCGTATTCACTCCACCATTGGCGAATTCAATAAGATCCAGTGCATCCTGGACATAACTGCCCAAATCAGAAACTTTCACATTAGCATCATCTGTATGATTTTGAAATTGACAAGCTAAACCGCAACTAATAACAGGAAGTGGCTCTGCACCGATTTCTTCGGCTAGCTGAAAAAATTCAAAGAAGCCCAATCCATAACTCTGGAAATAGTCAGGAAAGAAACGATACGGGAATGTATAATGCCAACGATTCTCATTGAGCGGGCGATTTTCAACCGGACCTACAGAATTTTTCCAGTTATAACGAGTTGCCAAATCAGTACCTTCAACAATACAGCCACCCGGAAAACGAAGTACACCCGGATGAATATCATAAAGTGCCTGAGCTAAATCTTTTCGAAGACCGTTCTCATGTCCCTTCCATGTATCTGTAGGGAAGAGAGACACATGTTCCAGATCCAAAGGTCCATTGGATGTCAAGAATATACGTAAATGCGCTTTTGGTTCGGTTCTTGGTGAAGTTAATTTAATTTCATATTTTTTCCAATCTTTGGAATTAATGACCAGATTTTGTTGAACAAAAGCCTGATGTTCTTCCATCGTATTATTTTTGACTAATTCCACACGAATGCTTTGATTTTCACCACGTGCCCAAACTGAAAAACGATATTCTGCACCTTCCTTTACTCCAATTCCAAAGTAACCTTCGTTTTCGATTCCGGTATACTTTTCATGGTGACCAGAATATTCCAAATGCACATAATGAGGGCAACGCTTAAAAGGTCCGTCATCTTTCACCGTTACATGTCCAAAAGTAATCCATCCCATTAAATGCTGAGGAAACTCGAACGAACGATTCTTCACCAGCTCGGCATAAAGACCTCCATCGGCTCCATAATTAATGTCTTCAAAAAAAAGACCATACATCGTCGACTGAATCTCTGCTCCCGACTTATTTGCCTGTACTACCATCTGATGAGGACTTTGGGCTTTAAGTCCCAAAGTTGAAGTTCCCAACAAGGCAATGCCCAAGATTTTACATAAGTTTTTCATATATATTTAATTTAATAAAACGATAAATTTCTCCAATCCAAAGTACAATCGAAGTAGCACCCACAATAAGCAACCAGTCCGTCAAACGAAGCGGGACTACATTGAACATGGGGCCACCAAAAGTAACAATCAATACTTGTCCCAGTATAATCAATGCACCTATTAGCATAAAGCCTTTACAACTCTTCAGATGATAGAACGCTGAATGATCTGTAGAAAAAGCTTTTGCATTGAACATATTCCAGAACTGAAGCATCACAAATATAGTAAAAAATAAAGAAAGCTCATAAGTTGATAATTCATGATGCCCTCCGGCCAAATGAATGTAGCCATTCAAAAAAGCGGTAACAGAAAATTGACTTAAAGAAGTTATTTCATTCAACTTAAAATACTGTAACAAGCCAAAAAGTACCACCACAAAAGCTAATCCGACACTAAAGATACGTACTGCCATAGAACGGGTAATTATACTTTCCTCACGACAACGCGGACGGTCTTTCATTACACCATGATCAGGCGGTAAGGAAGCTAAAGCCATAGCAGCAAAAGTATCCATAATAAGATTAACCCATAGCATCTGAGTAACGGTAAGAGGAGATTCTGTTCCTAAAAACGAACCTATCAAAACAATAAGGCAAGCAGCCACATTAATAGTCATCTGGAACAATATAAAACGCTGAATATTTTTATAAAGCGAACGCCCCCACATCACTGCACGGGAAATACTGCCAAACGAATTATCCATAATAGTGATATCACTCGCTTCTTTAGCCACTGAAGTTCCATCACCCATGGAAAGACCCACATGGGCCATTTTTAAAGCAGGCGCGTCATTTGTTCCATCACCGGTTACGGCTACTACCTCATGCTGTTCCTGTAATAGTTGCACCAGACGTTGCTTATCCATAGGACGTGCTCGTGACATGATTTTAATTTTTTGCACACGACAACGCAATTCATTATCTGAAAGAGAAGCAAACTCAGAACCGGTAATAATATTTTCTTCTGTATCTTTATCCGTCCATAAACCGATATCACGACCAATTTCTTTGGCCGTAAGTGATGTATCTCCGGTAACGATCTTTACTTTAATTCCGGCAGAAGTACAATCTTCCACCGCCAATGGCACTTCTTCACGAACAGGGTCTGCAATTGCTGCAACAGCTTGCAAAGAAAGTCCGCTCACACATAGCTTTCCATTGGAAAAACAACTATCAGCATGATCTATCTGCTTACAGGCAAAAACTAAAGTACGCATAGCTCTTTGCTGATACCCGAACAAACGCTCCATCTGAACAGATTTTTCTTTATCCGTCAAAGAACAAAAAGACAATACATATTCGGGAGCACCTTTCACATAAAGCATCCGATATCCGGTTACAGTAGAATTGACTACTGTAGCCATGTATTTTCGCTCTGTAGAAAAAGGAAGTTGTTCCACCACTTCTGCCTTTCTCCGCAAAGACAAATAATCAAGATCTTTCTCCGAACGAAGCCAAAGTAGCAACGCACCCTCAGTGGGATTACCCAAAACTTTTACAGAAAGATCCTTTTCTATTTGCAAATGAGCTGTAGAATTTACAGCAATAGCCTCAGGCAAAAGTTGATCCTGTTCCACAATATCCATGTGACATATCTGCATACGATTCTTGGTAAGAGTTCCGGTTTTGTCCGTACAAATGACCGTAACAGCTCCCATCGTTTCGCAAGCATGCATACGACGTA
>CAZKSK010000043.1:10110-12673 GCA_964555225.1 uncultured Bacteroides sp. | reverse complement strand
ATGGGGTCCTATAATCGATACAAAGGCCAGCACTGCTGTCATAACGAATATTTGTTGAAAGATATTTTGAAAGGCGAATGGGGATTTGACGGAGCCGTGTTGTCCGATTGGGGAGGAGCTCATAGTACGGAGGAAGCTGCCCGTAACGGATTGGATATGGAATTCGGAACGATGACCAATGGAATGAATAGTGGCGAAAGCAATGCATATAATTCGTATTATTTGGCTGCGCCCTATCTTAAAGCGTTGAAAGAAGGTAAGTTGAGCATGGATGATTTGAATGATAAAGTTCGCAGGGTTCTTCGTCTTATCTTCCGTACAACGATGTCAAAGAACAGACCTTACGGTTCATTTGCTACCAAAGAGCATTTGGAAGCCGGCAGGAAAATAGCCGATGAGGGAATCGTACTGTTGAAGAATGACCGTAATATGCTTCCCGTCGATACGAAAAAAGTTAGATCGATTTTGGTAGTAGGAGAGAATGCAGTTAAGCGTATGACGATTGGCGGTGGTTCTTCTTCTTTGAAAGTGAAACAGGAAATATCACCTTTGCAAGGTATTATGAACCGTGCGGGAGCGGAAGTGAAGATAGCTTATTTGCCCGGTTATGCTTCTCCTTTGGAAGCGGAACAGGATGTGAAAGGGGCCAAACGTCCCGAACAAAAACCTATAGATCCAATAGCTCTGAGAGATGAAGCTGTCAATGCTGCAAAGAATTATGATATGGTGCTATTTATCGGCGGACTGAATAAAAATGGAGGAGAGGATTGCGAAGGTACAGACAGAAAAGGTCTTGGATTGTCTTATCAACAGGATGCTCTTGTTTCGGCTTTGGCAAAGGCAAATCCTAACTTGGCGGTAGTACTCATCAGCGGTAATGCGATTAGCATGCCTTGGGTGAAACAGGTCCCTTCTATTCTTCAGGCATGGTATATCGGTTCGGCAGCAGGAGAAGCTATCGCCGATGTCTTATTCGGTGATGTGAATCCTTCGGGGAAATTACCGTTTACTTTTCCTGTTCGTCTGGAAGATAACGGAGCGATAGCCATGGGTGAATATCCGGGTGACAAAGATGATGTTCATTACAACGAAAGTATTTGGGTCGGATATCGTTGGGTAGATAAGAAGAATATCAAACCTTTGTTTGCCTTTGGCCACGGTTTGAGTTATACGACATTTAAATTGGGAACCGTGAAAGCCGACAAGAAGAATTTTACCGGAGATGATACCATTACATTTACTGTAAGTGTAAAAAATACAGGGAACAGAGCCGGTGCGGAAGTCGTACAATTATATATTAATGATGTGAAATCATCTTTACCGCGCCCGTTAAAGGAATTGAAAGGTTTCCAGAAGATATTTTTGCAGCCGGGTGAAACGAAAGATGCTACATTTACAATTAATAAGGAATCACTTGCCTTTTATAGTGATGTTGAAAATAAATGGGTGGTGGAACCGGGAGATTTCAAGGCTTTGATCGGTACGGCATCTGATGAAATTCGATCGAGTATCGGATTCTCATACGAGTAAATTTAATTGTGTAGAAAGAAAAAGAAAAATCCGTTTTGCTTTTTGTCAATGCTATCGTGCAGGTAGTCAAAAGAATTTGAAAACATCGAAAAACAGGTCTATTTTCGCAGAATCAAAAATAAAAAATTATGCGAAAATCAGTTCTTGTATTCATGCTTGTAAATGTCCTTTTTTTACTTTCGATTCAGGGCAAATCATTTTCAGGCGTTATAGAGGGCATTGTTCTCGATGAAAATCGTTTACCTCTGGAAGGCGTCAACCTCGTTTTGTTTACATCCGATTCCGTATTTGTTACGGGAGTCATAACGGATAAAGACGGAAAGTATATATTTCAAAATATAGATTCTCACCCATATATCATAAGGGCGTCCATGATAGGGTATAAAAAAGAATCTCAAAAGGTTATCTTGAAGCCGAATCAGAAATTGTGTTTATCTCCCTTTCAGTTAAAAACTGACATACAGAGTTTGGGGAATGTTGTTGTCACCGCCAAGAAGCCCCCAATGGAAATTTCAGCAGATAAAACGGTTATCAATCTTTCTTCTTTCAATCTCAGTTCAAGTGGTAATGCATATATGGTTATGCAGAATATGCCGGGTGTGTTTGTCAGTAGCGGAGGTGTTTCTCTCAATGGTAAGGGTAATTCCAAAATAATGATTGATGGAAAGATTTCATATCTTGAAGGAGAGGAATTGGTTAACTATCTTAAATCGATACCGGCGGCTTCTCTTGACAAGATAGAACTGATAGCCAATCCCTCGGCAAAATATGATGCCAGCGGAAATTCGGGAATCATTAATATTTCGACTAAACATGCCCGTATTTCCGGATTCGATATAACGGTTAACTCCAGTTATGAGCAAGGTAAATACGATAAATATAACAATAATATATCAATGAACGGACAATCCGGAAAATTTTGCTTTTATGGAATGTTCGGATATTATTTGGGAAGGGATTTCAATAAATTGAATATTTATCGGGAATTTGAAAAGACGGATCATTCTATCTTTGAACAGAATTCATATAGACT
>CAZKSK010000043.1:0-10010 GCA_964555225.1 uncultured Bacteroides sp. | reverse complement strand
TCATCCGTGTCTTCGAAAGAAAATAAAGACGGATATATTAGAATCTATTCCGTTCAATCCGATTTGACTTATCCTTTGCAGAAAAACTGGATTCTGGAAAGTGGTTTGAAATCAACGTTTGTGAAAGTGAACAGTACTTCAAAATATTTTAATAAACAAGATACAGATTGGTTACTTGACAATGATTTGAGTCGTCTTTTTAATTATGATGAAAATGTCAATGCACTTTATTTAAACAGTAAATATAATTACGGTAAATTTCATATAGAAGCAGGTTTGAGAATGGAAAATACGAATATAAAGGGACACTTGAATGATTTGATTGGCGTTACCGATTCGTTGTTCAAGGAGTCATATACAAATATTTTTCCCAGTCTTTATTTCAGCTATGTTCTTTCCGATCAACATACGTTTAATTTAATCCTCAACCGCAGAATAGATCGCCCGAATTATCGGGATTTGAATCCTTTTGTTTATGTTTTCGATACTTATACCTATGAACAGGGAAATACATCATTGAAATCTCAGTTCACCAATAATTTAGACTTGTCATATGTTTTCAGAAAAAGATATTCGCTCAGTGTCTTCTACAGTGATATAGAAGATGCTATTATTAAGTCATATCTTGTAAAAACGGGTTCGAAAAGAGTTTATGTTACTCCTACGAACATGTCTGGAGATTATTCATATGGTCTGAAAATGCAGGTGGGACAAATATCATTCGGGAAAATATGGAAATCCAGCATCTATATGGCTCTCACTACAAATAGTTTCAGATGGCTGGAAAATGATGCTTATCAGTCAAATAATAAGACTACATTTATGATAAATCTGCATCATTCTTTTGATTTTGGAAAAGATTGGTCAGCCGATCTTTCCGGCTTTTACAGCAGCAAAATGGCTTTGGGACAGGTCACAGTTTCTCCTTTATGGAAAATATCCGGAACCATACAAAAGAAATTTTGTGGAAAACGTTTGGTCTTAAGTATTTATTCCAATGATATTTTCAATTCTTATATAGTAAAGGGGGAAGGTCTTTTTGGAGGAAATTATGCTCGTACCCGTGAACGTGACGGCGACAATAATTCTATAGGCATTGCCCTTTCATATCATTTTAAAAAAGGAGTATCCGTAAAAAAAATAAAGAAGGACAATGAGGCTTTTGACACAAAAAGATTAAATTTGTAATTTGAATTTAAATTCTTGGGAATGAAAAAAGGCAATGTATGGTTTTGGATCTCACCTATAATTATTACACTTTTGGGAATGACCTTTTTGCGGTTGGTCTCGGACACTCCAACCGGATATGAGTTTTGGAAAAGGCCTGTTGCGAAAAATGTAATCGAATTGGTATCGGTCCTCTTCCTGACATTTTTGGTACAAACGATTGTTTGGTTTTTTTTCCGAAGAAACTCAAAAAATAAAGAACCTTCAGTGAAGGCACTCCTTTTGGAATGTTTATATACATTATTGATTTCCCTTTTCTTTATCAATATCGGATTAGTTTTTATCCACCGTATGACGGGTGATTCCATCAAATTGGATCACTTCGTCATAGCATCGGTTATTTTTTCTCCATTGGTCGTAATATCTTATTTCCTTTACAGTGGTAGGCAACTATTTGAAGCATACCGTATGGCTTCTGTTCGAAAAAATGAGCCTATACAAGAAACCTCTGACCATTTGTATGTGAGGGCCAACCAGAAATTTGAAAAAGTAATGTTCAATGATATTCTGTTCGTGGAAGGGTTGGAAAATTATGTCGCAATCAATACGAAAAACGGGAAAATAATTACACATTCGACTTTAAAAAATCTTTTGAAAGAATTACCTGAGGATCTTTTTGTACAAAGTCATAAATCTTTTATTATCAATTTAAAGAAGATATCTGCAGTGGAGGGTTCTACAGTTTTCATTGGCGATTTAAAAATCCCGGTGTCGAGAACATACAAAGAAAAAGCTATGCCTCTTATCCTTAAAAACAAACTTCAGCAAGATTCTTGATTCTATGTATTCTTAAGCATCAATAGGGATTTTCCCATAAAAGATTAGGGATTTTCCTTTTTATGTGTCTTTTTCCCTGCTTATTTTTGCTATAACAAAAAATAGAACTTATGAAACGATTATCAATTCTTGTCTTTAGCCTCTGTTTATGTTTTTCAGTGTGGGGAAAAAGCAATTCGGTAGCGGAATTATTGAATATTCCGGGTGTGATGAAGAAAGATTATGAATCTGCAAAAAAAGGAACGCCGGTTACTTTTATGCGAATTTATGAAGGTAAGGGTGATTATGCTCAAACTGAATATATGCAGGCTGTGATGAATGTGAATAATATGCAAATGTCTATTCCGTTATCTGAATTGTATTCTTATGTGGAATTGAAACCGCAGAATAAAGATTCTTATTGGCAGTTAGTCCAGTTAAAATCCAATCTTCTAAAATATAGAATGAAGAAAGGTAAGCAACTTGAGCTTCGCAAGGAAATGGAAGAAGATGCAAATGATTATGTTCATGATCTGGAACAATCGAATTTAATATATGATGATGCCGTTTTAGAAGATTATATCCATTGTTTATTGCTCAATATATTACCCAATAAAATATTGGTAGATATGGGAAATTCTCCACAAGTGAAAATTTATAAATCCCCGTCTCCCGATATTATCTTATTGTCAAACGGATGTTTGCTTTTATCGACAGGGATGATTTCGGCATTGGATAATGAAGATGAGTTAGTCGCGATTTTATCTCGTGAGGTATCTCATTATGTATTGGATCATTCGGTTATTAACTATAACAAAAATGTTGCTCGGATGAATCGTGCTCAATTTTGGGGTGGTGTGTTAAATGCAGCCATGGGTGCAGTGGATGAGGCGCTGACAGAAAAATATGAATATTATCCTACGGGAGTGTTATATGTTGCCAGTGATGTTGTGAATGCTTTAATATGTGATGATGTTCAAAAGAGAATGGGCTTGGATTATTCGGAAAAACAGGAAAAGGAAAGTGACAAGGCGTCTTTGGCTTTTTTGGAATTTTCGAGGAAAGATAAAAATGCATTACCCTCGGCTTTACAAAGAATAGGAGACTATTATGTTCAGGAGAATGATATGCTTCCTTTAAAAAAATGGAATTCTTTAGGTACTTTGATAACCCGGTTGACGAATATGAAACCTTATGATATGATGCAACAAGATCCCGTTTATATGAAGAAAACTTCTTCTGTAGTGAGCTTCAATGCTCAGAATCAAATCTATAATAAGAAATATGAATCGGCAATGAGATTGATTCAGAAAAATGAGAAAAATGGATTGGCTGGAGTGGATGATTATATATTAAAGGTAAATGCCTTGATGAAACTGTCGAATACGACACAAACGAATGATGAGTGCCTGTCTTATCTGGATAAAGCGGAAACTATGGCGGGAGGAGCGGATGTTGATGCCCAAAAGATGAGAATTCTTCTTTTCTTGCGCGAAAAAAAACGATATGCAGCCATCGATGCCTTGAATAATTATAAAATAGTATTGGATGATATCTGTAAAAAAGATCATACTCAGCAAGAAGACAGTTGGCTTCTTAATGAACAGACGTGGGTAAAAAATACATTGGAAAATTTATCTTTATAAAAATTACGGACGATACTAAATCTATGAATATTTCCCATATAAACTGAGGGAAAAGTTATTTTCTTTGCAATATCGATGCTTTATGTTTCGTAAATATTTATGAAACATAAAGCATTTTACGTATATAAACTTTAAATCATCTTAGGCAGTAATCATACATCGGTTTTTATAACTTGTTATTAAACATTCTATTAGTTTCATAAATTTAATAACGTGCAAATAATTTAGTCTTTATAAAATCAAAAAATATAGAATAAAAATCAAAAAGTATATTCTATTGTTTAATAATTATTAGGAAGTCAGGAATAAAAAGATGTACTTTTGTGCGTTGACTTTATAATTTATATTGTTATAAGAGAGTTTACTTAATAAGTATGAGAATATTTTCTTTTTTTTAACTAATAACAAATTATATGAAAGACTATGAAAACAAATCCAGTGTAGGATCGTTTATCTTGTTCAAACGATTCTTTTTCCTAGCTCTCTTTTCTGTATTGGCCGTTACGGCTTCTGCTCAGAATAAGTCTGTTTCTGGAACAATCGTTGACTCGAATGGTGAGAGTGTCATTGGGGCCAGTGTCTTGGTGAAAGGTACTACGAATGGTACAATAACAGATCTTGATGGTAAATTTAATTTGACAGGAGTTCCAACTAGTGGAACATTGGTCATTAGTTATGTCGGCTATGTAACGCAAAGTATTCCAGTAGCTGGAAAGACTTCTTTCAAAATTGTGTTGAAGGAAGATACAAAAACCTTGGATGAGGTTGTTGTTGTAGGTTACGGTACTATGAAGAAGAGTGATTTGACAGGTGCTATGGCTCGAATGACCAGTAAGCAAATTGAAGATCGTCCAGTACAAAATGCTCTTCAGGCTATGCAAGGAAAGGCTGCAGGTGTTGATATTACTACAAATAACCGTCCGGGTGAATTAGGTGATATTCGTATACGTGGTAATCGTTCTTTATTGGCTGATAACTCTCCTCTTTATGTGATAGATGGCATTCCTATGACAGCAGGTTCTATGGCTGATGTTAATCCGAATGACATTGAATCTATGGAAATCTTGAAAGATGCATCTGCAACAGCTATTTATGGCTCTCGTGGTGCTAATGGCGTAATCTTGATTACGACGAAGAAAGGCAAGGAAGGTAAGACTACTGTTAATTATGACGGTTCATTTTCTTGGAGTACATCACATTCCATGACAGATTATATGAATGCTGGTGAATTATTGGATTATGATAGACAAGCGGCTATTACAGGTGAGACATATCAAGGATCTTATGGAACAGCTCCGGATCCGGATCGTGATCGTTCGTTATGGTTAGGAACTCAGTCTTATATGGACAGAGTGGTACAGTCTGCTTATCAGTATGATAGTAATGGCAATATAGTTTTACGTGCAGCTACAGCTGCAGAAAAAGCTGCTGGATATGCTGATCAGGTTCCTGTATATGATTCATCAAAAATGTTAAGTACAGATTGGGGCAAATTAGCAACACGTACAGCTTTTACCCAAAATCATCAGATATCACTATCTGCGGGAACAGATAAGTCCAATATATATTTTTCATTAGCTTATTTGGATCAAGAGGTTCCTATGAAAGATCAAGATTATAAACGTTATTCTGCTAATATTAATGGAGAAATAACTCCATTGAATTGGTTAAAAGTTGGAATGGGATTGAATGCGAGTCATTCAATTAAAAATTATGGTATTACTAAGAATAGTGACAATGGTGTAGCAAAGGACTCTTATGGCTTGGCAATGACATTAATGCCTTGGACTCCAGCGTATAATGAAGATGGAACAATTTTAATAAATAATGATGGTGACGCCCATCATAATATTTTGAGAGATATTAATGAATCAACGAATGAATATCGTTATACAAGTATTTTATATAGTTCTTATGCCGAACTTGATTTTGGTAAATTATGGGAACCTTTAAACGGTTTAAAATGGAGAACCAATTTAGGTGCACAATATCGTAATACTCGTTATGGCAGTTATTATGGAGAAAATTGGACAAATCCGTTCGGTTTCGCATTTGCCGAACCAAAGACAGGTTATAATGAACAATCAACAAACCTTTCATGGACTTTGGAAAATTTACTTTATATAAATAAAACTATTAACAAAATTCATACATTCAATGTAACATTGATGCAGTCAGCTGAACGTTATCGTACTGAGGGTATTAATATTCGTGCTTATGAGATCGTGTATCCGACTTCTATGTGGTATGATTTAGGTGATTCCAACAAGGACAAAGTCACTTATGGAAGTAGTTATTCTACGTGGTCGCGTGCTTCTTATATGGCTCGTTTGAATTATTCATTAATGGATCGTTATCTATTGACTATGACTGGACGATATGATGGAGCTTCTGTTTTGGCTAGCGGACATAAATGGGATTTCTTCCCATCTGCTGCATTAGCTTGGAAGATAAACGAAGAAAACTTCTTGAAAGATGTGAATTGGTTGAATCAATTAAAACTTCGTGTAGGCTATGGTGTTACAGGTAATGCTGCAATATCACCCTATTTAACAGCAGGTTCTGTTACATCTAATTATGCAAATATCCCATTTGGTATAGGTAAAACATCAAATGTAGTCGGAACAAAAACAGACGCGATGCCTAATGTTGATTTAAGTTGGGAAAAAACAGCTTCAACTAACTTCGGCGTTGATTTCGGTATTTTTAATAATCGTATATCTGGTAGTATTGAATATTATATTGCAAAGACTTCAGATTTGTTAATGAACCGTTCTTTACCAGTTATTACAGGTTACGGTCAGGTAAAGGATAATGTTGGAAAGACCCAAAATAATGGTTTTGAGGTCACTTTGACTACACATAATATTCAAACAAAAGATTTTTCTTGGACAACGGATTGGAGCTTCTCAACTAATAAAGAAAAAGTGACAGAATTGGCTGGTGGAGCAACATACAATTCTTCTGGTCCTTGGTTCGTAGGATCACCGATTAATATATTCTATGATTATAAATATGATCGCATTTGGCAGAATACAGATCAAGATAAGTTAATGATGGCAGTTTATAAAGCTAACAAATTGACATTCTATCCGGGTCAATATAAAATTTGTGATCAAGATTTTATCGTTGACTCTTCTAAAAGAGGCGAGGATGGATGGATTACTAAAACAGTCACTGTTGACGGAAAAAGTACTGAAGTAACATATAAAGATAATGGTTTCGGTGTATTTAATGATAATGATAAAGTTATTTATAATAAAACTCCGAAATGGACCGGTGGTATGAATAATACTTTTACTTATAAGAATTTTACGTTTAATTTCTTTACTTATTTGCGTTTTGGAAATACTTATTATGGTTTAACACAGACGATCGGTCGTCGTGTTGAAAATGACACGTGGAGTGAAACAAATACTGGAGCAAAATTTGCTCAACCAACTACTAAAACGAGAACTACAACTTATGATTATGTTCGTAACTATACAAAAGGTAATATGGTGGTGGTTCGTAATATAGCTTTATCATATCAAGTTCCACAAATATGGTTAAAGAAAGTTGGAGCTCAGAGTGCACAGGTTTATGCCCAAGTATTAAATCCTTTCATTTTTGGTGGAGAATTAGTTAAGGCAGGTATAAATCCGGATGATGTTACAGGATGGGATAAATCTAATCATATTGGAGGTCAGACGAACAATACATGTATTACTCGTAGTTTTGTGTTAGGTGTAAGACTTGGTTTCTAATTTTAAATAAAGATAATTATGAAGAAATATATATTAATGGGTATCGTCGCTATTTCGGCTGTTGCATGTTCGGATAGTTTTTTGGACGAGAAAATGGTTTCTACTATTACCCAAGATTATTTAACGACAGCGCAAGGCTTGGACCAATTGGTTATAAGTTCTTATAATGCTGAACGTGTTCGTTATGGATATTGTGAAGGTGCTTATATGTTTGAAATCGGTCATGATTGTTCTTATATATCAGGTAATAATGATTTGATAGAATATTCACCTTCTCAGTGGAGTTCTACAGGTAATGTCGGTTCTTCATGGGCAAATTGGTTTATGGGATTTCAATCAAAACAACAGTCAGGTTTTAATATTAACTGTTTTCCGATTATAGATAATTGTAACAAAGCGATTAATGCAATTCGAGGTGGTACGGCATCCGGTACTTATGCAAGTGATGCTGATTATGCTGCTCGTCGTTTATCAGAAGTTTTATTCAACCGCGATTATTTATTTTATAGTTTAGGTACATTATTTGGAGATGTACCGATGTCATTGGTAAGTATTACTTCTATACCCAATGCATTCTATTATCCACGTGTTCCAGCCGAAACAATGTATAAAATGATGATTGGTGATTTACGCTATGCTGTAGATCATTTACCTGAATCATATGCGGATGCAGAATTTGGTCGTATAACAAAATATGCGGCTGCTAATTTATTAGCTAAATTATATTTACAACGTGCTCAAGGAGTAGACTATGGAAGTTCGACTTATGGTCGTAATTCCGATGGTTCTATAGATAACAGTAATGCAAACTCATATTTAGGTATGCTTTACAAAGGTAAAGGAACGGCAGACTTAGATTCTTGTATTTATTATTCAAGTATGGTAATAAATAGTGGAAAATACAAATTGGAAACTAATTTTTCTGACTTGTTTAAATGTGGAATAGGTGATTATAGTAATGAAGGAAGTCAGGAAATTATTCTTCCGGGATTATTTTCAAATGGAGGCGATAATTATCGCTATGGAATGCGTTCTTTAATTCTATATGTTGAAAGTTATGTTGATTCAAAACGTGGTATTCCTGATTATACATGGGAGAATGAAACAAAAGGAGCTTTCCATTTTCATAATAATGATTGGGGGTATGATGTCTTTACCGATAAAGTAAATGATTCGCGTTATCAGGGTTCTTTCCATTTGGAATATAAAACGGCATTAAGAGGTGGAACAACATCCTCTCCGGGAGCAGATTTAGATTATTATGCATATGATAATGCCAATAATACTACGTATAAATGGACTGCCGATCAGGCTAATTATTTTAATAGTAATATTTGGCCGACATATAAACGTTCTTCGTGGGGTGATCGTAAAGCTGTAGCAGGTGAACATAAAATGGGTGCTGGAGATTTAGCTTTTGCTTTTCTTGAAAATACAAAAGAAACTGCAATTGACGTAGATGAAGCCGATGCACAGCCTTATGTACTTTTTGCCAGATGGATGAAGAAAAACGGTAAATATTATTATAGACCTCAAATCGTAGCACAAGGTGATACATATTCTTTTGTTAAATCAGACGGGACATCTACTACATTTTATGGATTGGAAAATGGATTAACTGGATCTAATAGTGCTTCTCCTACTAATAAAAAATGGAATGATCCTAATAGAGCTAGTTTCAATAGTGAATACGGAACGCGTGATGCAATTGTAATGCGTCTGGCTGAAACTTATTTGATTAGAGCAGAGGCTTATGGTCGTAAAGGGGATTATACATCGGCAATTAATGATATAAATATGCTTCGTGCTCGTGCTGCATTTAAAGCTGGCGATACTCGTGCTGAGGTTATTGCACGTTTGTATCCTGGACATGAAAATCTGACAACTGCCGAACAGGAGTATCCTTATACTGTAACATCTGATGCTTATTCTAAACTTAAAGTTGATGCTTCTTATTGGGATGGAACTTCTGAAAAGTCAAAATTGGAAGATTATCCTTCTTCTGCAACAACTACACAACAAAGATTCGTTAATTTTATTTGCAACGAATATGCTCGTGAGTTTAATGAAGAAAATGGTCCTTATTATGAGGAGCTTCATCATTCGGGCTTACAAGCAATCCGTATTCAATGGCATGATCAGATGGGCTCTTCTTCTTCTGTTCATTCTTCGTCATGGAGTGAAGCTGCTGATAACGTAGTTGGTTCTACAGGACAGACTGGTCAAAATAAAGGCGGGTTCCAAAATTATATGACATTAAAGCCATTTCCAAAAACCCAATTCTTGGATTTATTGACTGATGAAAATGGTGTGCTGTTGACTAGTGATGCTGAAGCTGCATATCAGAATTATGGCTATTAGTTATCAATAGGTATTGAGTAAAAATAAAAGCCTCAGCCTTTTGTAAGGTTGGGGCTTTTATGTAAAAAAATCAACTTAAATCTACTTTAAAATAATCAATCATGAAAAAACTTTTTTTTATTTTGGCATTAATGATCCCTATGCCTATCTTCGCTCAATTAGGAACCATATTCCCTTCAGAAAAGAAAGTTATAAAAATAAGATAAAATAATATGAAGACTAAAAAATTATGTGCATTGATGTTGTCATTTCTGATGGTATTTCTCTGCGCTTG
>CAZKSK010000042.1:0-12769 GCA_964555225.1 uncultured Bacteroides sp. | reverse complement strand
GTTCTTAAGGTAGATGCACCACGAAGTGTAACTGATGCACTTGCATTAGGATTACTACTCTGTGTAATAGTTAAACCCGGGACTTTTCCTTCCAACATCTGTGCAGGACTACTAAATACACCAATATTCATATCCTTTGCCTGCACAGAAGTAATAGAACTAGTCACATCCTTACGAGTCATGCTACCATAACCGACAACAACCACTTCATTAAGTGTTTTGTTATCTTCTTTCATAGTTACATTGATAACTTTCTGGCTTGCAACTTTAATCTCTTGACCTACATAGCCAATATAGGAGAAAGAAAGAATGCTGCCTGAAGAAGCTTCAACGGAATATTTACCTTCATAATCGGTAATTGTTCCTACTGTTGTTCCTTTGACTAAAACATTCACACCAATCAGCGGTTCGCCACTGGCGTCAACCACCTTTCCGGTTATGCTTCTTTGAGCAAAAACCGAAATGCTACTCATCAAAAAGATGAAAAAACATACTAAATGTGTTTTACGCATAACTTAATAACTTAGGTTAATAAAAATTATTTTGTTTCAAATGTAACGCACAATATCACTTTCTAAGGGTGAAATTTGAAAAATAAAGGGTGAAATTCGAACAGTGAGCCGTTTTTTAACAATTTAACGATGTTTTATTCCCGTTATTCAAATAAAAGGGATGTTAATCTCTCGAAAAGAATGATTTTTATCATTCCAAAGAAGTACTTGGCAATACTCCATATTTTTTTAGATAGCAACGACTGAAATATTTCGGGTCATTGAAACCTACTTCATAAGCAATTTCGGAAACATTCATATTCTTGCTGTTCTTATTCACTTGAATAAGTACTTGGGCTTTTTTCAAGCGATAATTACTCACGAACTTGGCAACAGATTGTCCTACCAAACTCTGTAACTTTTGATTCAGTAAGGTTTTACTGATATTCATGGCTGTTGCAAAACTTTCCACATCAAAATCCGAATGACTGTAATTGCATTCGATCACTTCCATCACACTGTTTAAAAACTTACTATCACGTGAATCCTTGTCTATATTCAAAGAAGAGGGTGTCATTTGTTGATCAAACTGCTGCTGACTCTGTTTACGAATGTTAAAGATATTCTGAATACGAACCAAAAGTAATTCTTCACTAAAAGGTTTTTGCAGGTATTCATCTACCCCAATCCTAAAACTGTCAAGACGAGCTTCATCGGAAACTTTCGCCGTAAGTATTAAAATAGGTATATGCGAAATAGATAAATCTTCCTTAATTCTCCGAGATAATTCGAGCCCATCCATAGCAGGCATCATCAAATCGCTTACAATAAAATCTACATTTTCCTTATGAAGTACTTCCAAAGCATGTTCACCGTCTTCAGCTTCCAACACCTTATATTTTGATTGCAGAATAGAACGAACATAGACTCTCATATCCAAATTATCATCAACAATTAGGATAGTCTTATTTTTTATAGCAGAAGCGTTCTCTCCTACCGGATTTTCATTTTCTATTTCATCTTGTTCTTCCATCTCTTCCGGATTTTTTTGCAGTTCAGTCTGATCCGCACTGATATCCATCGGCATTAGAATACGAATAGAAGAACCTTCTCCCTGATTGTTGCGAGCATAAATACGACCGCCATGCTCATTAATAATACGTTTACAAAGATACAGACCAATGCCGGTACCACTTTGACCGCTCATAGGAAATTTCACATGCTTGCGAGATTGATAAAAGCGATCGAAGATTCTATCCAGATCTTCCTGCAATATACCTACTCCATTATCGGAAACTGATAAATACACGTTTTTGTTTCTTTTATCATCCAAAAAAGAACAAACATATAGAGTTACTTTTCCACCATTAGGAGTAAACTTTATAGAATTGGAAAGTAAATTGACAATTACCTTGTGCATCCACTCTTCATCATATTGATAATAGGTTGCAGAAAGACGAATCAGACAGCGAACTTTTATCTGACGTTCTTTGGCAAAAGCCTCAAAAGGCATTACAACATCATTCAAAAAGACTCGCAAATTATTTCTCTTCTTCGTAATTACCACCTTGCCCGATTCTACTTTTCTAAAATCAAGCAATTGATTTACAAGAGACAATAACGATCTTGAATTCTTTTCCACGATATTTAATTGCTCTTTCACTTCCGAATTGGAACTCAGTTTTAAGGCCCTTTGTATCGGTCCCATAATAAGAGTGATTGGGGTACGGAATTCATGGGTTATATTTGTAAAGAATGAAATTTTATCTGTGGTGACTTCCTGTATACGTTTAGATAGTTCGATGAGCTGTTTTTTCTGCTGAGTAAGCAAATCATTCTGACGGGAAAGCACCCCCATTTTATCTTCCAATTCCAAAGTCCTTTCACGCACTTTTTCGGTCAGTTCTTTTCTTTGTTGCTTATAAATGGCAATTCGCCACTGATACCAATAGAATATTATTAAAGCAATTACCAAAAATATCAAAGTGAAGAACCACCATGTCTTATAAAAATAAGGTGAAACGACAATGGCAATCTCGGAAATACGACTATCAGTCATATCCAAAGGATTACGTACCTTTACCTGAAAAACATAATGCCCGGCCTTTAAGTTGGTATAACTCGCATAATGGCGTTTCGGATCGCATTCTATCCATTTTTCATCGAAACCGACAAGACGATAATAATATTTCAGTTTCCCTTCATTCTCAAAATCGAGAGTTGAAAATTCTATAGAAAAAGATTTATCACGCTCATGAAGATGGATCTTCTTTGCCCAGGAAATACTTTCTTTCAAATAATTATTTCCACCTTGAGCAATTTCATTATCAAGAACGGAGAATTGAGTAAAAACAACTCTGTCAGTATGACGTACAGGATCCGTATGAACATCATTCAAACCTAACATGCCGTTGAGTCCCCCAAAATATAAAATTCCGTCATGAGCCCTGCAGAAAGCATTCCAATAGAATTGATCGGTAATTAATCCGTCTTTTTGATAATAATTTGAAAAACTTTTGGATGGTAATGTATAACAGGCCAAACCGTTATTTGTACTAAACCAAAGACGGTGATGACGGTCTTCAAGAATTCCATATATCGTATTATCACATAAACCATCATTTACAGTAAGATTTGTAAATTTATATGGAGAATCCTTATCCGAATCCAAGCGGTACACACCATAACCGTTACTACCCAGCCAAATTGTTCCATCAGATGCTTCAAAAATACAACAAATTTTCTCAATCAAACGACTTGAAGGATTGTCAAGTTTATATTCCATATAATGATAATGTACATTCTTACGATTTCTTGCAAAGGAATAAAGGTCGATAACTAATAAACCATGATGAGAACCGACCCATAAACGTTGCTTTTTATCAATAATCATGTCCGTAAGGGAATTATTAGGTTCTCCATCGGTAGGGAGTGTTACCCTCACTACTGCATTTTTATTCAAATCGAAGAAACACAGGCCTTTAGTTGTTCCTATCCAGATTCCGTTATTCATACGGTCGAAACAAAGTGAACCTACAAAATCACTTGGAATATTAATATTTCTTCGATTATAAGTAATAAAAGAAAGATTAGGAAAACCAGATAAATCAGTTTTGCAGACGCCTCCTCCCCAAGTAGCTATCCATAATTGATTCTGATCATCTTCTTCTAAGGCATAGACATTATTATTACTTAATCCTGTACTGCCGGAATGATTATAATGAACAAAATCATCACTGCCATACTTACGTACGCTAAGCCCTTGATCTATATTTCCTACCCACAAATTGTAATGACTGTCTTCATAGATACAGTTAACCGGGTTATCGGGTAATGATGTAGCAACGCCACGCTCATTGGTAAAAATACGAAGACTTAAGTTACGACTTTCCATTTTGTCTATACCACCAATCTCCGTACCAATCCAAAGCATAGAATTATCAGCATACAGGCAACGAATCAAATTACAGCTGATAACACTTTCCAAGGTTTCTCGCGAACTGACCATCCTAATGAAATTATCAGTAGAAGGATTATAAAAATTCAAGCCCTTGGTAGTTGCTACCACCAATTCATGTCTCTGAGTCACAGCTAATGCCGTAATATCATTTTGAGTTAAAGAATAAATATTATTATCTTGTTGATAATATCCCTTACATTCTCCATTCCTATTATTAAAACGAAAAAGTCCGCGATTCGTTCCAATCCATATATAACCTCCATAATTACAAAAACAATGCACACTGGTTTGATCGTCAAGAGAAAGAGCCGGTGACATCTTGGACAGTCTCAATTGTTGCCCCCTTTCTCCTGCTATTCTGTATATGCTGTGTTTATAGCCAATCCAGACTTCATCATTACAGACTCCCAACGCCGTAACGGGAGCTGAATGGCTGTCATACTTGGACATCAAGGCAGAACAATGTACAACTTTTCCTTTTTTGTCAAAAGTAAGGTGATATAAATTAGCCTGAGTCGTCAACCAAATACCTCCTTTGGTATCTTTTACGATAAAATTAACCGGTTCCTTTGACAAATCTTCACTTTTGAACATGGAATAGTCAATACGTTCCAGCATATTCATCTTTAAATCAAGTAAATCCAATCCAGCCTCTGAAGCTATCCAAAGCCGATTGAACGGATCTTCACAAACTCCGCTAATAAAGTTCGAACGTAATCGGACCGTAGGAGTAGTAATATTATAATTGACAAATGAATATCCATCATAACGAGATAATCCGTTATGAGTAGAAAACCAAAGGAATCCCTGACTATCCTTATATATATCTTCTATATAATTATGAGGTAATCCGTCATTAATGGTTATTGAAGAAAAATTATACTGATCCTGAATCTTACGCAACGTCACTTGAGACAAACAAGTAGTATTCCCACACCACACAACAGCAGCCAAAAGGACAGGTAATACTTGTTTTCTTAAATGAATCGAGATCATTTTCATTCGTCTTTAGAAATTTCTTATTGAGCTATTATATGCAAAAATATAATAACTTTTTCATAAAAGATCCTTCTTGTAAATTAAATTTGCAAGAAAATAAATAAATAAATAAAAGTTTATCACATCAAATCTTAATATAAATCTTCTTCTTATACAGAGGATATCCTACAATCCAATTAATCAAGACAAAAATAATTGCATAACATAAGGAAGCAAAATAAGCATTTGTAATAACAAAATGAATACCATTATAGATAACGTTCTTGATGCCGAAATCATGAAATACAATAGCCAATAGTTCACTGAGCACATACAGGAATAAAGGATTAACACCGAATGAAACAAAGAACGGTGTCCAATTATTACTTCCTTTTACATCAATTACATATATAAGCCATGACAACAAGGATGTAGCAAGACCGCAAGTCACCAATACAAAAGTCGGTGACCAGACCCTTTTATTCAAAGGCAAACCATAAGTGAACAGTAAGCCGATAGCAGTGAGTACAAATCCAAAGATAAACAAATGAAGCATCTTATCTCTCAACTCTTTATGTTCCATTAATATTTTTCCGCACCAGAATCCTATAATAGTATGTGCCACAGACGGAATGACACCTAGCAAACCTTCCGGATCTATGGGACTCTTATGATACAAATGAGCTTCGCCCAACAAACGATGATCTACAATAGAAAGAACATTCGTTGCATCACAATTATACCCATTACCGAACAATAGAATAAAAGCATAACCGACCAATAGGAATGCGGCTAAAAAAGGCAGCCATTTATGATTCAAAATCACAGCCAACAAGGATACGATGCCGTAGCAAATAGCTATTCGCTGCAACACACCGGGAATACGAATATGATCGAAAGAAAGAAAATCGCCTACACAACATCCTTCAAACCAATAAATACCCCATCCGATGAGTAAGATGAGAAATGTTCGCTTTAATATTTTTCTTGCCAATTGTGATGACCACTTAAACTGAAATTTACGAAGAGATATATAAGTTGAAATACCTACCATAAATAAGAAAAAGGGGAAAACCAAATCGGCAATAGAGAGGCCATTCCATACGGAGTGTTTCAATGGTTCAAAAGTTTCTTTCCCGGCTCCATTATTTACTAAAATCATACCGGCTACCGTGAGACCTCTCAAAACGTCCAAAGAAACGAGACGTTTTTTCTTTGTATTTATCATTTCATCCATGGTTCTTTTTATTTTAAAGAAAACGCTTTGTCAAATACTTCATGGGCAACCTTGATACAATCTCCTTGAGGTGTTGAAGAATAAGTATCGGTAATTTTTGTCCAAGGTTCTTCCATAGCATAATAATCCAAATCAACCATTGGCTTACCATTAAGAACATCTGTCAATGTCTGCCAATAAGCTGCCCATCTTTTATAATAAAAATCCTTTAAAATACCATTCCATTCTTTATGGGCATAGTCACGTAATCCACCATTATCAGCAGAATAACGATTACCCCAAGTAGTAATCTGCACACGTGCATTCCATTCATACAAATTTTTCTCTGCTTCGTTATTTCCCAACTTACGTGCCTTCTCTATCCAATTACCAACACGAAACTCCTTGCGGGTTCCCAACAATTTATCCTGTAAAAGCAACAAATCCAAAAACTCCTGAGAATCTTTTTGAAAAGCTTTTTTATCAAAACTCTTAAAATCGGCAATCGTCCGATTATAGACTATCCGACCACGATCAGCAATAGATTGACGAACAATATCAACCAAATCATATTCAAAATTATTATTTCCTTTATATTTATCAGCAACTTGTAACATCAAACGAGCAGCATCTTCAGTAGAAGTCGGATCATAATAATTAGACATTTTCGACCAACTTGAAACTTGGAAATTTTGCAAAGACGGGCGTCCGCAAAAGATAGATTCGTGAGTTCCTTGTTGATTATCAGTAGGCGGACAATTATAAATGCCATTTGCTAAAATAGTCCATGCTCTTTCAATAATAGGATCGGATACTCCGTAACGCGCTTTCAGATAGCCATTCAACCAATTCATTTTAGTAACTTGTTCCGAACGCCATGGTAATTCAGTCATCAATTCAAACATCATCGGATTATTTTCCGTTCCTTCCATCGTCAATCCAATACCTTTCAAATGTTTTGCCAAAGGATTGGTACGAGTTTGATAAAAATTGGAAAGTAATTGATCCATTCGACCATACAAACCGACATTTCCTCCAAAATTAAGAAGCATGCAGAATAACCAATCATGCTGTAAATAACCTTTTTCTCTATACCACAAAGAAGGCTTCATTCCCCATTGAGGACGGCTTTCGCTATAGAGATCCAATATAAGTAAATCACCATTTTTCATATTACGAATCATGTCTTCGCGAGGATTCTCCGACCATCCCTGAACAACCCATACAGCTTTTGGATTTACTTGTTTCATCGCCGAAAGGATAGCTTTTCCTGCAGCATCAAAATCGACATCACCACCCGCAGAAGATTCGTGAAAAGGATCCATTGAATAATAATTGGCTTTGCCAAACAATGCAATCTGCTCTTTATAATATAAAGCTGCTATCTCAGCAAAACGTTTATCGGTAGGCTGTAAAAATGCAGGGCGTTGATAACCGTTCCACAAGCCGGCATCAGCAACATCCAAACCTAATTTATTTTTAGCATCATGAGGTACCATTCCTGAATATCCTGGAAATACGGGCTGAATTCCAAATTCTTTCATGCGTTTCAAAATCTTTTTCTGCAAAGCTTCTTGTTGAATATACCAGGAATCCGGATTAGGACCTCCCCATCCTTCAAGATTATTCATTTCCCACCATGCCAGAAAACCCGGACCGGATATAAATTTATTGATCTCTTCTTTCGAATATCCCAACTTCTTAAGCATATTATACCAAACACATTCTTCTCCTATTACATCCAATGGCAGATTAATACCGTGAAGGGCCATCCAATCGATTTCCTGTTCCCAGCGTTTCCAATCCCAAAAAGCCATGGTATAAGAATAAGTACAATAATTGAAATCATAACGTAATCTCATAGCCGTTTCATGACGTTCCTTATGAGTGACAGGAGGTAAATGTGATGGAAGCTTAGCCGTCATACCATTCCAAGACAAATGAATCCCGGCATAATATTTCAGATACCAGTTTATACCCGTTGCCACACTGATATAGTTATTTCCCTTGATCTGTACTTTATCGCCTTTTTGATCCAATTCAAAATAATCTTTATCGCCGCTTTTTTTTATTTCTATGGCGAATTTCTTTGAAGCGCCCTTATCTATGCGTTCCAATAATCCATCAATCGGGTTAGCTAAAGCTTGACTAACAACACACAATCCCAAAAATAGGTAACAAAGTATTTTCTTCATATCTTAATTATTTTACATGTTTTTCAATTTTCCAATCAATGCCCAGAGGATTATCCCTCATCTCGTAGATTACCGGTAATTTTTCTGACAAAGCAATCCACATTTGCGTCTCATCTATTTCCGCCTTCACGTGCATCATTCCCTCGGATGAAGTATCATTTATCTGTTTGTAAAGAACTCCATTATATATAAACGAACCCTTCTGAACCAATTCACGATAGGCCTGCAGAGATATAATGCCGAATGTTTCATTTGATGGTAAAAGATAAGTTTTTCCATCCTCAGGCTGACGCCAATTCAACGCTGTTCCGTTCCTCAGGCTTTCCCCGTTCATTTGTATGGAACCCTTTTGCAAAGAACCATTACGAAAAATAGACCAATTCACATTAACCGTATCCTTTTGATCTACTATAGATATAGTAAACTTCCGTGTTTGTCCATGAAGTTTAAAGACATAGGAACTTTCCGGCAACTGAGCAGACAAAGTCAAAGAGCTCAGTAATATTACTATTAATCCTATTATTTTTATTTTTTTCATAACATTCACTATTTAGAAGGAGGTAATAACAATGCTCCCCACTTTGAAGGAGCTTTATCCATTTCAAAAACCAGTTCTCCACCGGAAAGCAATTCCTGATGAGTAATCCAAGCTCTATCAAGCTTATTACCATTCAACTTCACATTTTTTACAAAACGATTTTTTGCAGACATATCCCGAGTTACTATCTTCAACGTTTTTCCATTTTCCAAATGAATTACACATTCATCAAGCAAAGGAGCATGAATCAAATAATAGGGTTGCCCAGCATTGGGATATAATCCCATAAGATGAAAAGCCAGCCACGAAGACATGGCTCCGGAATCATCATTTCCAGGTAAACCTCCAGGTTGGTCGTTATAATTTTCAGCAATGATTTGACGAACCCGTTCTCCGCTCAAATCAGGACGTCCTATCCAATGGTAAAGACAAGGAGTAAGGAATGAAGGTTCGTTACCTACATTATAATATTTCTTATCAAAAAAGGTATTAAGCCGATGAAGAAATGCATCTCTACCACCACATTTCTTTATTAACGAAAAAACATCATGAGGTATACTCAAAGAATATTCCCAAGAAGTAGCTTCATAAAAAAACGTACCCCACCAAGGCATATACCAGGGAGCTTCACGTGTAACAGGCGTATATCGAAATGTAGGATGCTGAATTTTGGACAGACCGAACGGCACATCATCCAACCACTCTCCCGTAGCAGAACGAGGCATAATGAATCCTTTTGCACCATCATACTCATAATCCTCACGCCAAAGATTCTTCCAATTATCCGATTTGACAAGATATTCACGGTAAAGATCATTTTTCCCAAGACCTTTTGCAACAGAAGCTATACAATAATCATCATAAGCATATTCTACAGTACGGTTTCCGGCCCTGTCTATTCCATAAGGAACATATCCCAAACGATTATATTCTATCAATCCACCTCTTCCTTCTTGCTCTTCATTACCACCCGGAGGAACTGTGGCATCTTTTAACATCGCTTTTAATGCGTATTCATAATCTACACCCTGTAAACCTTTTGTATATGCATCGGCAATCACTACTTCGGCATTAGAACCACCTTGAGTTCTTCCGTTCGAATTTCCACTACGAGCTTCCGGTAAAAAGCCATCCCGTTTACATATATTTAATAAAGCATTAACAATATCCGTTTCCCGTTGGGGCGACAATATAGTAATAAGAGGAAGCGATGTACGATAGGTATCCCATATTGCATAAAAATCATCATAATAAGGAACTCCTTCATCTGTCCATAAAGGATTTTCTCCTGAACGATCTACCGGCATAAGACAAGTATGATAAAGAGCTGTATAAAACATTCTTTTCTGGCTATCGGTTATATTTTTACCGGTCAGATCTATACGCTTTAATAAAGTCTCCCATTGGTTGCGAAGGGCACTCAATTGTGTATCAAAATCAAATCCGGAAATTTCACGTTCTACATTCTGTTTGGCTTTAAGTGAACTCAAAAACGAAATACCCACTTTTATATGAATAGCACTCATTGCAGAAGAGGAACCAAAAGAAAGCAAGGCTCCTGTTTTTTTCCCTTCGTCACACTGTGATTTTTCTTCAGATGAAAAATGATCATCTTTCCAGGTAACAGACTTTACAAAAGGCGTATCAGATATAGCATAAAAATAAACGGTATAAGCCCGCCCATTATTCCATCCTCCACGAATACGGCTATATCCACGAACTTCCTTGTCCGAAACGATTTCTATTTCCGAACCTACAAACTGCTGAGCTTCACGTGCATCAGGAACGGGATTTTCTCCTAAAAAGAAACCGGCATCGATCATAAGAGAACGTTCTTTCGCTTCAGGATAAGTGAAACGATAAAGCGATGCACGATTGGATACAGTAATTTCAGTCCTGATTTTATTTTCTTTAAACCGGGTCTCATAATATCCCAAATGCATGGCTTCCATCTCGCGATGAGCCGAATGATCCCGACCTTTCAATTCTCCTACGAAAGGCTGGATAAGGATATTACCATATTTAGGACCTCCTCCTGTTCCGCTTACATGAACTTGTGCAAATCCCGTGACAACAACGGGCATCGGTAACCAACCGCTATTAGGTTCCACCGTACAATCCGGACTGGGTTTTACCATTCCGAAAGGAGCTGACGGACCTATAAATACTCGCCCCACACCTTCACTTCCAATACGCGGATCAACATATTGCCAATGCTCGGAATCATTTGATTTTTCTTCAGCTTGACATGGAAGAACTGTAAATAAACAAGGAACGAGAAACAAAAAATAACTACTTTTATTTATTTTCATCTCTTTTTATAATTGTCTAAACCCGTATTAAGAAATTGGATAAAATGATCTTTATTTTCATCAAAAGAATAAGATTTATTCAATGGCATTCCTTCATTATCAAGTAACACATAAAAAGGTTGCGCCACAGCCCCAAATTTGGAACGCTGCAAATAACTCCAACGATCACCAACGGTTCTTAAGGTACGGGTTTGTCCATTTTCCGTTACTTGTATCTTTTGGGGCAATGGAGTCTTATCATCTACGAATAATTGGATCAGTACATAATCCTTTTGCATAATGTCAGCCACACGAGTATCACTCCATACAGAGCCCTCCATCTTTCGACAATTTACACATCCATAACCCGAAAAGTCAATCAGTACAGGTTTATTTTGTTGCTTTGCATAAGCCATACCAAGATCAAAATCTGTAAATTCGGCTTTCACTTCATTTTTATAGAGATTAAAATCTTGGGTACTGATCGGAGGGGCAAAAGCACTGACGGCTTTCAACGGAGCACCCCATAACCCCGGAACCATATATAGAGCAAAAGCCATTGAAATCATAGCCAAGAAAAATTTCGGAACCGATGTATGAGGATTCGTTACCACGTTTCCATTCTCATCATATTCATCTTCGTCATGTGGAAAACGAAACCATCCCAACAAATATGCGCCCAAAAGAAAAAATATAATAATCCAAAGAACCAAAAAGACTTCTCTATCCAAAATATGCCATCCATAAGCCAAATCGGCTACTGAAAGGAATTTCAAAGAAAATGCCAGTTCTATAAAACCCAAAATTACTTTGATATTATTCATCCAGTTACCGGATTTAGGCATTTGCTTAAGCCAAGTAGGGAACAATGCAAAGAGAGTGAAAGGCAAAGCCAAAGCAAAAGCAAAACCAAACATCCCTATTAATGGAGCAATAACACTTCCTGTTGTACTCACTTCGACCAACAAAAAACCGATAATAGGACCTGTACAAGAAAAACTTACCAAAGAAAGTGTAAAAGCCATAAGAAAAATGCTTAGCAGTCCGCTTGTTTTTTCTGCTTTACTATCAACAGAACTACTCCAAGAAGAAGGTAACGTTAATTCGAACCAACCAAAAAAAGAAGCAGCAAATACCAATAATAATAAGAAGAAGAAAATATTAAAGACTGCATTTGTAGCCATGGCATTGAGTGCGCTTGCTCCAAATACAAGTGTAATGAAAAGGCCCAAAGCAACATATATAACAATAATACTGATGCCATAAATAACGGCATCGCGAATTCCCTTACGTTTATTTTTACTACGTTTTAAGAAAAAGCTCACTGTCATGGGAATTATAGGCCATACACATGGAGTAAACAAAGCAACAAGTCCACCCAACATACCCAATAAAAATATTTTCATCCAACCCATATTGGAGTTTACACTCTCTTCACCATATGTTTTCAATTGATCGATGACCGGTGTCCATAAGGCATTCTTACCAATTGCAGTAGAATCAGCCGTAACGGAAGCTTGAACTGTATCTATACTAACTGTAGTTGCGGTATCCTGACTGACAGGTGCAAGAGCCGTTGCATCCGCAGCCGGTTTGCCTT
>CAZKSK010000041.1:0-12855 GCA_964555225.1 uncultured Bacteroides sp. | reverse complement strand
GCAATTGTTCTTCTTTACATGAAGTAGAACCTTCGAAATACTTATCCAGCAATTTCCGTATGTTTTCTTTTTTTGTCATTTTTTATTCCTTTCTTTTATGATTTGGAAATAAAGGTCTCTTACTCTTTTTCTTGCTCGTGAAAGATTACTTCTAACGGTCAGGACGTCACTACCGGTAATTTCTGCTATTTCTTTATTTTCGAATCCTTCCACATCTTTCATTCGAATGGTGTTCCTTTGGATATCAGGAAGAGTTTCAATAATTTCTTTCACTAATTCAACTTCATTTTTTATATTATATAAATGTTCGACAGATGTAGTTTCGGAACCGATAGCTTCTTCTAAGAGCGGTAAATGTATCTTTTCTGTCCGCTTCATGTCAATACATGCATTATGGACCATAGTCATGGCGAAAGCTTCGATATTGTGACACTTATTCAATTCATGCCGTTTTTCCCAAAGTTTCATCATTACTTCCTGAGTCACATCTTCTGCACAGTCGGAATTCTCAACTATTTTTCTGGCAAATCCATAAAGCTTACCTCTCAGTGGAAGAACCGATGTCTTAAAATCTTTTATTTCCATTTACACTATTATGACGAATGCGATGCCAAAACATAACATGGAAAACGAAAATAATAATAAAAAATTATATCTTTGCACCTACATGAAAGAAAATTCAGAAATAATCAGTCGCATTCTCAGTATTTTAAAGATAGAAACTTTAAATACGATGCAAAAAGCTACCATAAAAGCTTATGGAGAAAATAAAGATATAGTTTTGCTTTCTCCAACAGGATCGGGGAAAACGCTAGCATATTTATTACCGCTTGTAAAACAACTTGATGCATCAAATAATGAAGTGCAGGCGTTGGTTCTTGTTCCTTCGAGAGAATTGGCCCTTCAAACAGAACAAGTGTTTAAATCCATGGGAACAAATTTGCGAGCTATGAGCTGTTATGGGGGACGACCGGCTATGGAAGAACATCGGACAATGAATGGAGTACATCCACAAGTCATTGTCGGAACACCCGGAAGGATGAATGATCATTTGCAAAAACATAATTTTGATGTTCATGGAGTACATACTTTAATAATTGATGAGTTCGATAAATCTTTGGAGTTCGGTTTTCAAGATGAGATGTCTCAAGTTATTGAGCAATTACCTAATTTAGATAAACGAATTTTGCTTTCTGCAACGGATGCTGAAGAAATACCTTTGTTTACAGGTATGGAACGAACACTCAAACTTAATTTTCTTGAAACAAATATACATCTTTATGATAGGATTCGTCTGCACGTGGTGAATTCACCGGAGAAAGACAAACTTGATACCTTGTATAAGCTTTTGTGTGTTTTGGGTAGTCAGAGCAGTCTGGTTTTTGTAAACTTCCGTGAAAGTGTAGAGAGAGTAGGTCGATATTTGCAAGATAAAGGTATTTATTGTGAGATGTTTCATGGTGGAATGGAACAATTGGATCGGGAACGGGCTCTTTATAAATTTAGTAATGGAAGTTGTAATGTCTTTGTATCTACGGATTTGGCTTCAAGAGGTTTGGATATTCCTGATATTGATAATATTATTCATTATCATTTACCTGTTAATGAAGAAGCTTATATTCATAGAAACGGACGAACTGCACGTTGGGACGCAGAAGGAAATTCATATATTGTTTTAAATAATGCGGAGCAAGTTCCAGAATATATAAAGGATAGTCCGGATATTTTTATTTTTCCTGATAAATTACCAAAACCTTCAATGCCCGATTGGGTAACTTTATATATAGGCAAAGGGAAAAAAGACAAATTAAATAAAGTTGATGTGGTTGGATTTCTTTCTAAAGTGGGGAATCTTTCCAAAAATGAACTTGGCAGAGTCGATGTGAAAGATCATTTTGCTTTTGCTGCGATTCGTAGAAAAAAATTAAAAGAAACTCTGAATTTAGTGAAAGGAGAAAAGATAAAAGGTATGAAAACAATCATAGAAATGACTAAATAATTCATAAATTTTCATTTTACGGAAAAATTTCCATAATAAAAGACATTTAATGGAAATAACTTGTTCGATAAAAGATTAATTAGTAAATTCGCCGATGTTTTAAAAACTTATTGTATAACTAAAACAAACAATCAAATGAAAAAGCATAATTTCAATGCCGGACCATCAATCTTACCTCGTGAAGTCATTGAACAGACTGCAGAGGCTGTATTAGATTTCAATGGCTCGGGTCTTTCCATTTTGGAAATTAGTCATCGTGCCAAAGATTTTCAACCTATAGTTGACGAAGCAGTTGCTTTGTTCAAAGAAATTCTTGATATTCCGGAAGGATATTCAGTCCTTTTTCTTGGAGGTGGTGCCAGCTTGGAATTCTGTATGGTTCCTTATAATTTTCTGGAAAAGAAAGCTGCTTATCTGAATACAGGTACGTGGGCAAAAAAAGCAATGAAAGAAGCAAAAAACTTTGGAGCAGTTGTAGAAGTCGCTTCATCTGCTGATAGTAATTATACTTTTATTCCTAAAGATTATACCATTCCGACAGATGCGGATTATTTTCATATTACAACCAATAACACTATTTTTGGTACTGAATTGCGTAGTGATTTGGATTCTCCAGTCCAAATGGTTGCCGATATGTCTTCGGATATTTTCTCACATGCCGTTGACGTTTCTAAATATAATTGTATTTATGGTGGTGCTCAGAAGAATTTAGCTCCTGCAGGATTGACGTTTGTTATCGTAAAGAATGATGCTGTTGGAAAAGTATCCCGTACAATTCCTACTATGTTAAATTATCAAACACATATTGATGGCGGTTCTATGTTTAATACACCTCCCGTGTTGCCAATCTATTCCGCTTTGATGAATCTTCGGTGGATTAAGGCACATGGTGGTATAAAAGGAATGGCTGCTAATGCAAAAGAACGTGCCGATATGCTTTATTCTGAAATTGATCATAATAAACTCTTCCGTGGTACGGTGACTTGTGAAGAAGATCGTTCATATATGAATATTTGTTTCGTTATGAAAGATGAATATAAGGAGCTTGAGGCTGACTTTTTGAAATTTGCTGTTGATAAGGGAATGGTTGGAATTAAGGGACATCGTTCTGTTGGAGGATTTAGGGCCTCGTGCTATAATGCAATGCCTAAGGAAAGTGTCCAAGCCTTGATAGACTGCATGAAAGAATTTGAAAAGAATCATTAATAACAATTTAATCAAGGCGTACTTATGTGCGCCTTGATTAGTTTTAAAACCATTGATATGAAAATATTAATTGCAACTGACAAACCGTTTGCTAAGGTTGCTGTAGACGGTATTCGTAAAGAAGTGGAAGCTGCCGGTTACGAATTGGCAGTTTTGGAAAAATATGGTGAAAAGGCCAAATTGCTTGAAGCTGTGAAAGATGTAAATGCTATCATTATTCGCAGTGATATTATTGATAATGATGTATTTGACGCTGCTAAGAATTTGAAAATAGTAGTTCGAGCCGGAGCCGGTTACGACAATGTCGATTTAGTTGCTGCTAGTGCGCATAATGTTTGTGTTATGAATACACCGGGACAAAATTCTAATGCAGTAGCTGAACTTGCTTTCGGCTTATTGGTTTATGCTGTTCGTAATTTTTATAACGGCACTTCTGGTACAGAGTTAAAAGGAAAGAAATTGGGTATATTGGCTTATGGAAATGTAGGTCGTAATGTAGCGCGTGTTGCTAAAGGATTTGGAATGGAAATATATGCTTTTGATGCTTATTGCCCAAAAGAATCTATAGAAAAAGATGATGTAAAAGCAGTAGCTTCAACAGAAGAATTATTTAAAATGTGTGACGTTGTTTCTCTTCATATTCCGGCTACACCTGAGACGAAGAATTCAATTAATTATGCTTTATTGAGTCAAATGGGTAAGAATGCTATTTTATTGAATACGGCACGTAAGGAAGTGATTAATGAGCAGGAATTAATTAAGTTGATGGAAGAACGCAGCGATTTTAAATATATAACTGATATAATGCCTGTTGCCAATGAAGAATTTGCAACTAAGTTTCCCGGACGTTATTTTTCTACTCCGAAGAAAATGGGGGCTCAGACTGCCGAGGCCAATATTAATGCCGGTATTGCAGCTGCAAAACAAATTGTCGGATATTTTAAAAATGGTTGCGAAAAATTCCGCGTTAATAAGTAATAGATTAAAATATGGCTATTGTCAAACCATTTAAAGGAATTCGTCCTCCTGAAAATTTGGTGGAAGAGGTTGAATCTCGTCCATATGATGTGTTGAATTCCGAAGAAGCTCGTGTAGAAGCTGCAGGAAATGAAAGATCTTTATATCATATTATTAAACCTGAAATCGATTTCCCGGAAGGTACGAGCGAACATGATCCTCGTGTCTATGATAAAGCTGCGGAAAACTTTAAAAAGTTTCAAGATAACGGTTGGTTAGTTCAAGATTCTAAAGACTTATATTATATTTATGCCCAGACTATGAATGGCAAAACGCAATATGGTCTTGTAGTATGTGCATATGTGGAGGATTATTTGAAGGGGGTTATTAAAAAGCATGAACTGACCCGTAAAGATAAAGAAGAAGACAGAATGAAACATGTTCGTGTGAATAATGCTAATATAGAACCTGTTTTCTTTGCATATCCAGATGATGCAAAATTAGATGCTATTGTTGCTAGATATTCTGCTTTGAAACCTGTTTATGATTTTATTGCACCTATCGATGGATTTCGTCATCGATTTTGGATTATAGACCAGAAACAAGATATCAAAGATATTACTGCCGAGTTTGCCAAGATGCCTTCTCTTTATATAGCCGATGGGCATCATCGTTCTGCTGCTGCTGCTTTGGTTGGAGCGGAAAAGGCTCGTTTGAATCCGAATCATCGTGGAGATGAAGAGTATAATTATTTTATGGCGGTATGTTTCCCTGCAAATCAACTGACTATTATTGACTATAATCGTGTTGTTAAGGATTTAAATGGACTGAATCCTGTTCAATTTCTTGATAAAGTGAAAGAATATTTCATTATTGAAGAAAAGGGAGCAGAAATATATAAGCCAAATAAACTTCATAATTTTTCCCTTTATCTTGAAGGTAAATGGTATAGTTTAACAGCAAAAAAAGGAACATATAATGATAATGATCCTATTGGAGTGCTGGATGTAACGATATCATCTAAACATATATTGGATGATATTTTAGGTATTAAGGATTTACGATCAGATAAGAGAATTGATTTTGTGGGAGGTATCCGTGGCCTTGGTGAATTAAAAAAACGAGTTGATAGCGGTGAGATGAAAGTGGCTTTGGCATTATATCCGGTAAGCATGAAACAACTGATGGATATAGCGGATAGTGGTAATATTATGCCCCCTAAAACGACATGGTTTGAGCCGAAACTTCGTTCAGGATTGATTATTCACAAATTGGTTTGAAAAATATAATATAGAAGTTGTAATATATAATAATCCCGATTATGTTTTTACGTAATCGGGATTATTCATATTTTTGCATATATGGATGATACTTACAAGACAATAGATAAAATCTCGGAAGCTGTTTATACCGAAAAACGAAGTAAATTCTTGGCTTTTGCTATTCCTTTATTGCAAGTTGATGACGTAAAAATAATTTTAACTGAATATCAGAAGAAGTATTATGATGCACGTCATGTGTGTTATGCTTATATGATAGGACATAAGAGGGATGTTTTCAGAGCTAATGATAATGGTGAACCAAGTGGAACAGCTGGTAAACCCATATTAGGTCAAATTAATAGTTATGGTTTGACTGATATTTTGATTATTGTAGTTCGTTATTTCGGTGGAATAAAATTGGGTACAAGCGGATTAATTGTTGCATATCGTACAGCTGCGGCAGCTGCTATAGATAATGCCGTAATTATCGAGAAAACAGTAGACTGTCAAATTAAAGTTATGTTTGAATATCCTTTTTTGAATGATGTTATGAGGGTTGTAAAGGAAGAAAGCCCAGAGATATTATCTCAATTATATGATATGGATTGTGTCATGACACTCCAGATTCGTATGTCTTTTATGCCTAAATTACGAAGTCGATTGGAGAAAGTGGAAACTTTAAGATTTTGTGATATTTAATTTTGTTTTTCCGGTAGCATTTCTTGTAATTTCAGTAATTCGTCTCTATATTGAGCCGCTTCGATGAAATCTAGCTTCTTTGCCGCTTCCTGCATCTGTTTACGAATCTGTTCTATTGCTTTCTCCAATTGAGTACGAGTCATATATTTCACGATGGGATCTGCAGCAATACTACTCGTAGGCTCTATATATGCACCTTTTTCTATAACAGTTTCTTCAGATTTACCGATGAAGGCTAGATTTCGAGCTTTCTCAATTTGTTTTGGAGTGATTCCATGAGCCTCATTATAAGCAATCTGTTTTTCTCTGCGGCGATCAGTTTCGTCTATAGTCTGTTGCATGCTATCTGTTATTTTATCGGCATACATAATTACTTTCCCATTTATGTTTCTGGCTGCACGTCCCGCTGTTTGAGTTAGTGATCTATGACTTCTTAGAAATCCTTCTTTATCGGCATCGAGAATTGCAACTAATGAAACTTCCGGAAGATCAAGACCTTCTCGAAGTAAGTTAACTCCCACTAAAACATCATATATTCCAGCCCTAAGATCATCCATGATTTTAACGCGTTCCAATGTGTCTACATCACTATGAATATAGTTACAACTAATGCCATTATCTGCTAAATATGCAGTTAATTCTTCTGCCATTCTTTTGGTAAGTGTTGTTACTAAAGTCCGCTCATGAGCTTCAATACGTTGTTGGATTTCTTCCATCAGGTCGTCTATTTGATTCATACTTGGTCGGACTTCAATGGATGGATCTAGTAATCCTGTCGGACGAATAACCTGTTCTGCTATAATTCCTTCGCTTCTATTAAGTTCATATTCAGCCGGAGTTGCACTTACATAGATGGTTTGTGGTGTTAATTTCTCAAATTCTTCAAAAGTTAGAGGACGATTGTCCAAAGCGGCCGGTAATCTGAAACCATATTCAACCAAGTTTATTTTTCTTGCTCTATCTCCTCCATACATTGCATGAATTTGCGGGACACTTACATGACTTTCATCAATAACCAATAAAAAATCTTTGGGAAAGAAATCCAGAAGGCAATATGGACGCGTACCGGCTTCTCTTCCATCAAAGTAACGTGAATAATTTTCTATTCCGGAACAATGTCCCAGTTCGCGCATCATTTCCATATCATAAGTAACCCGTTCATGAAGTCGATTGGCTTCGAAGGTTTTCCCCTCCGATTTAAAATATGCAATTTGTTTAGTCAAATCATCTTCTATTTGATGAATGGCGCGCAATGTACTTTCTTTTGTTGTCATAAAAAGATTGGCCGGATAGATTTTATACTCGTCAAAATCAAGTAATCTTGTGCCGGACACGGGATCTACTTCTTCGATAGCGTCGATTTCATCATCCCAAAAAGAGACTCTGAGTAAATTATCAGCATATGCCAGATATACATCTACCGTATCGCCCTTAACTCTAAAATTTCCCCGGCTGAGTTCCAAATCATTTCTGGTATAGAGACTGTCAACCAGTCTTCGTAGAAATACATTCCGATCCAATAAGCTTCCTTTTTTTATGTCAATGACATTTTCATAAAAATCCGAAGGGTTTCCCATACCGTAAATGCATGATACGGATGAAACAACTATTACATCTTTTCTTCCGGAAAGAAGAGCGGATGTTGCAGCTAATCTCAACTTGTCTATCTCATCGTTAATAGCTAAATCCTTTTCTATATATGTATCAGATGATGGAATATAAGCTTCCGGTTGATAGTAGTCATAGTAGGAAACGTAATATTCTACGGCATTGTTAGGGAAGAAAGATTTAAATTCACCGTATAATTGTGCCGCTAATGTTTTATTATGGCTGAGAATAAGCGTTGGCTTGTTTACATTTTGAATAACATTGGCTATGGTGAACGTCTTTCCGGAGCCAGTTACACCTAATAACGTTTGTGCGGGTATTCCTTCCAATACGCCATTAGTCAATTGGGCAATAGCTTCCGGCTGGTCACCGGTCGGTTTATATTTAGATTTGAGTTCAAATGTCATCGTTATAATGGGATGATTTAAAATACAAAATTACGATTTTATTCTGATAATGCTTTATAAAAGTATCTTTTTACATAATTAATGTTTTATTAATTGCATTATTCGAGAGAACTAACTAAATTTGCACAATATTTTGATAATATGAAAAAAAGATTGTTTATTCCTGTCATTGCTGTTTTTGTATTGGCTTCATGTGGAGAATACAATAAATTGGCTAAAAGTACAGATTATGAATATAAGTATGAGGCGGCAAAAGAGTATTTTGCGGAGGGTTCTTTCAACAAAGCTTCAGTTCTTTTAGAGGAATTGATTACTTTTATGAAAGGAACGGATAAGGCCGAAGAGTCATTATATATGTTAGCAATGAGTTATTATAATGATGGGGATTTTCAATCAGCCTCGACTACATTTAATACTTATGTTTCCACATATCCTCGTGGAACATATGCTGAATATGCACGTTTCTATTCCGGTAAAGCTTTGTACAATGATACTCCGGAAGCACGTTTGGATCAGACAAGTACAACGAATGCTATACAAACATTGCAGAATTTTTTGGAATTTTATCCTAAAACTCGATTAAAAGGTCAGGCTCAAGAGATGATTTATGCTTTGCAAGATAAACTTGTGGAGAAAGAATATCTTTCAGCCAAACAATATTATGATATGGGTGATTATTTCGGAAATTGTGCTTTTGGAGGTAACAATTACCAAGCTGCAATTATAACTGCCGAGAATGCATTGAAAGATTATCCTTATTCTAAGTATCGGGAGGATTTATCTTTGTTAGTATTGCGCTCAAAATATAATATGGCTCGCCAAAGTGTCGATTCTAAAATTACAGAACGATTCAGAGATGCAATTGATGAATATTATGGATTCAAAAATGAATTTCCTGAAAGTAAACACTTGAAAGAAGCAGAAAAAATATTTGAGGATTCAAGTAAAAAAGTAAAATAACATTATAACAAATAATCTTTTAATTTATGGATTATAAAAAATCTAATGCACCTTCAACCACGATTACTCGTGATTTGATGTCACTCTGTGAAGATACTGGTAATATATATGAAACTATTGCCATTATTGGTAAACGTTCTAATCAGATAGCAGTTGACATAAAAACTGATTTGTCTAAAAAATTAGCGGAATTTGCCTCATATAATGATAATTTGGAAGAGGTCTTTGAAAATCGTGAACAGATAGAAATTTCACGTTATTATGAGAAATTACCTAAACCGACATTGCTGGCAACGCAAGAATACATAGAAGGAAAAGTTTATCATCGCAATCCATCTAAGGACAAAGAAAAATTATCATAATTATGATACAACGCATTCAGTCGGTTTATTTGATGCTGGTCGTAGGTTTGCTTATCGGATGTATGCTTCTGCCCATAGGAATTTTGGGTATGGATAATGTTACATACCATTTAATGAATTATGGAATGAAGGATATGCAGGGAGTTATCATAGATAAAAGTATGTGGGCTTTGATTGTGCTTCTGATAGTGGGAGCTATTATTGCTTTTTGTTCTATATTTATGTTTAAAAAACGTGTTTTGCAAATCCGAATGACAATATTTAATACAATTCTCCTTTTGGGATATTATGTGACGTTGGTTCTTTTTGTTATCAAATATGCAAAAGGAACAGATTTCTTCACTTTAGGATGGGGATGTTGTTTACCGTTAATATGTATGATATTAAATATTTTGATAATTCGAGCCATAGGTAAAGATGAATTTATGGTAAGAGCAGCGGAGAGATTAAGATAACTTAATCTCTTTTTTTATATTATTTCTCATCTATTTTGTCAAATCAATAAGATAACTGAATTTTACTATAGTACTGGAATTTCCGGACCGACTGAAATAATCTTTTTTAGTAGCTCCAAAAACATCACCTAATCCATAGTAATATCTTCCTTCTAATGTGAAATGTCCTAATTTAGTTGTTAATTCAAATCCTATTCCCATTACGATTCCATAATCAAATTTATTATCAACAGCTTTCCCATATTGTTCGGTTACATCGTTGGGCCTATTTGAAATATCCCATTCACCACCGCCTTTCTCTTCTTTGTCACTAAGATAAATATTTGCTTGCGGACCGGCATTGAGAAAAAATTGTAATCCCTTTTGTTCTTTACCCCATCCTAAATGGGCCATAAATGGGATTTCCAAGTAATTGATAGTTCTTTGGTACGTATTGTTACTGCCATCATCAATGTTTTCATTCCAGCCTCGTTGTGAATAATTCGTTTCTAATTGTAAACTGCACAAAGTACTAAAATATTTTTCACATGTATATCTTATTGTAATTCCACCGTTAATGCCGTTCAAACTGTTTTGTTTTATGGTCGGATTAAATGATACTTTACTCATATTTATACCTCCATTTATTCCAATAGCCAATCTGTTTCTTAAATCTCCTACTTGAGCAGAGGCTAGAGTAGAAATTAACAGAAAAACAAATAAAAGGTTTTTTTGTTTATGATAATTCATCTGTTTAAAATTCATTTATTTGAATATTTTTATTGTGCTTAAAATTGATAAATACAACTTTCTTATTAATAAAGCCCCCCCAATTATTTACGCGTTCAAACCGAAAAAAACTTTGATATGGGGTGATGTTCATTTTATTGATATTTTTTTCACATTGATTTCCGTATATAGACAATCCTCGTAAAAAGAAATACCCCGTATCAAAGCCTAACATACCAAAACGTGGAATACTTCTAGTTTGTTCTCTGTTAAACCATTTTTTCATGTTTTGGTTAAATTGGATTGTTTTGTAATTATTATTATTTACAAAAAATGAAGTATATATATATGTATTTAATTTATAAAAAAATGGATATAACCGACTTTGTGCTTGATATTCAGGATACCCAAATAATGAGATATTATATGACAAATTTTCGTCAACGATCATTTCCAGCATTTTGACTATTTTATTTGTGTCTATATATTCACCGGAAGTCGGTATAAAAATATTATTACCAGAGAGTCTTAAACTTTCAGTTATCATCTCTTTAGGAGCATTTATAGAAATTGTTTTGAAACGAATTTTAGCCTTGCTTAGTGCTTCTTTCATGCTTTTTATAAAATCAGCCTTTTCGGCATTATTATTGACATCTATGAATATAACATTTGATCCGGCAAATTTTTTAACAAAACAATCAAAGACTTCCGAATATAGATAGGATTGAGGGGTATTGACTTGATATATATATGGATTATTGAATATTTCCGTGTCTTTCGAAGTGAAGGGGATTATCATCCTAATTTTGTTTTGTTTGGCAAAATCGGAGACTAGTTTGGTTTGATTGTTAGATGTTGGTCCCATTATAATATGCATGGATTTCATTTCTGGTTTTGAAAGTATCGTTTCAATATCATAATTACTATCGCCACAATCATATGTATAAACTTGGTAGGAATATCCTTGTTGTTTTAAGGAATCGACAGCCATTAAGAATCCTTCATAATAATCTAACATTTTTTTTGTTTCTGTCGTTGTTGATGGATTATCTAGCATAAATGGAAGTAAAACAGCAATCTTTACAGTACCATATTTTGTTACTTGAGATTCTGTTTCTGTAAATAATTCCTTATTGTCAGGTGTCTTTTCAGATATAATCTTGTCTTGTAATTTATTTTGATATGGGATACATATGTATTCGCCCTTTTTGATCTTACCATTTCTAGCAGCGATATCCGGATTTGCATTTAAAAGTTCTTTTTCACTTAATCCGTATAATTTACTAATACTGAATAAAGTTTCTTTTCTTTTAACTTGGTGCATATCTCGACAATTATTTTTAATTATCCGTTTATTCTCTGTGTTTTCAGTTGTTTGATATTTTCCAGTTTGATCTGTAGAAAGAACTGTTTCTTTTTGAACTTTTACTGAATCCATTGGAATCACAATAACTTTTCCAGCTTGAAAATTGTCGGCACTAAGTCCTGGATTAGCCTCACAAATGGCTTTTGCCGATACTTTATAGGAATTCATCACTTTATATAGAGTTTCGCCCGCTTGAATAGTATGGTAAACAATTTCATTTTTTCCTATTCTTTTTTGAGGAATCTTGAGCTTTTCACCTATTTTAATGACTTTTTCAGCGTTGGGGTTTAATGCTATAATTTCATACGTAGTGACACCATACATGGTAGCAATAGAAGTCAAATTTTGTCCATTCTCTACAGTATGAAGAAAGAATGGTATATTATTAGATTGTTGTGCATCAGTCTGAGACGATGTAATAAATAGCACAATGTATAAAACAATGAATTTAATATATTTCATTTTTTTCGTTTTTAACGATAGATATTGATGCAAAATTAGTAAAAAAACTCTTATTTCTCGTTTGTAAGCATTAATTTTGCATTTTATAGAGAAGTTCAGAGATCATATGACAGAAGAAAAGGGAAAAATCACTGTATTGGGTGCGAGGGTTCATAATCTAAAAAATATTGATGTGGAGATTCCACGCAACAGTCTTACTGTTATAACAGGGTTGAGTGGCAGTGGAAAGTCTTCATTAGCTTTCGATACAATTTTTGCTGAAGGACAGCGTCGATATATAGAAACATTTTCTACTTATGCCCGAAATTTTTTAGGAAATATGGAACGTCCGGATGTTGATAAAATTTCTGGACTAAGTCCGGTTATTTCTATTGAGCAAAAAACTACCAATAAAAATCCGCGAT